>DASSOO010000201.1:0-2042 GCA_035700455.1 Gammaproteobacteria bacterium | reverse complement strand
ACGTAGCGGAACACGTTGATGGCAAACAGGATGACGGAGATGCCAATGATTACGGAACAGATGCCGAGCAGCGGCTCGAGTGCAGGGCTGCCGCGCAGCATCACGTAAAGTGCGACGAGCAGCACCGGCAGCGGCAGGTTGAACAGCCAGAAATGCCAACGCGCCATCCAGTTCTCAGTCATCGCCGGGTACAGCTTGTAGAGAAGGCCGAACAGCGTCAGCGAAGCCCAGCCAAGCAAGTTGATGTGTGCATGGTCGGGTGCAATCACGAAATCCTGGCTCGCGCCCATGTAGATTCCCATAGCCACGCCGGCGATAAAGTACAGTACCGCCAGCTTGAAGAAGGCCGGTGCCAGCCAACTGCCGCGCGACTCGTTCGTATCCATCATGTGTCCCCTCATTTGGTGGCGCCGGCACGGCGGCCGGCTATCGACTCAAGTCTAGTTGGCTTTGGCGATTTTTCCTCCCTGGAGCCGCCTCTGGCGGCTGCGGGCCATGCCCCCTATCCTAGCGACCATGAAACCGGACCTCACCGTCGTTCCCGTGCACCTGCGCGATGCCGTCGAAGCCTGGTGGGAGCGCTTCGTGGCTGCCGGGGCGCCGCCGGAAATGCAGCGTCAAGTCCTGGCGGCAGGCGCGGCCCGCGTGTGCGCTGTCAGCGATTTTGCCGCCGATGCCAGCGTTCGGACCGCGGCGAAACATGACGAGGCGTTTTTCAGCCGCGTCAGCGCCGCTGCCACGGCCGGTGAAATCGCGGCCAACGTCGAAGCCGCGGTGGCTGGTGCCGCGGACAAAGAGGTGCTGGCGCGTGCGCTGCGCGGCGTCCGGCACCGCGAGATGCTGCGCATCGCCTGGCGCGATCTCGGCGGTTTCGCCACGCTCGACGAAACCCTTGCCGAGTTGTCGGCGCTCGCGGATGCCTGCATCGATACGACGCTCGCCAGGCTGCATGCTTGGCACGCGGCCCGCTACGGCCACGTGCGCGATGCCAACGGCCGGCCGCAATCGCTGGTCGTGCTGGGCTTCGGCAAGCTTGGCGCCGGCGAACTCAACTTTTCCTCGGACGTGGATCTCGTCTTCGTCTACCCGGAAAAAGGCACCAGCGACGGCGTGCGGGTGCTCGACAGCGACGAATACTTTGCGCGTCTCGGCCAGCGTCTGATCGACGTCCTTGATCGCAACACCGCCGACGGTTTCGTGTTTCGTGTCGACATGCGCCTGCGCCCGTTCGGCACAAGCGGGCCGCTCGCGATGTCGTTTTCGGCAATGGAAAACTATTACCAGCTCCACGGCCGCGACTGGGAGCGCTATGCACTGATCAAGGCGCGGCCGGTGGCCGGCGACCGCGCAGCCGGCGAACGGCTGCTGCGCGCGCTCAGGCCGTTCGTGTTCAGGCGCTACCTCGACTTCACCGCCTTCGAGTCGCTGCGCGACATGAAAGCGATGATCGCGCACGAAGTCGCTCGCGAGGGGCTCGAAAACAACATCAAACTCGGCCGCGGCGGCATTCGCGAAATCGAGTTTATCGGCCAGGTCTTTCAGTTGATCCGCGGCGGCCGCGAAGCACCGTTGCGCCAGCGCGCGATCCGCCCCGTGCTCGCGCATCTGGCAGCCGCCGGCTACCTCAACGATGACGAGGTCGTCGCGCTCGACAGCGCTTACGAATTCCTGCGGCGGGCCGAAAACCGCCTGCAGATGGCTGCCGACCGCCAGACGCACGAACTGCCTGACGAGGCACGGGGACAATTGCGGCTTGCCTGGTCGATGGGCTTCGATGACTGGCCGGCATTTCAGACCGTGCTCGAACGGCATCGGACAGCGGTACGGACAGTCTTCGACGCGGTATTCGCGGTCGCCGAGCCCGCGCCGGCTGGGGGCGACGCGGCCGCGGCCGCCTGGCACCAGGCCGATACAGATCCCGCGGCGGCACTCATGGCGCTTGGGTTTTCGGCAGATGTTGTACCTGTGCTGCGTGCCTTCGCTGATGCGCCGACTATTCAGAACCTGAGTGCGCGCGGCCGCCGACGGCTCGACCAATTGAT
>DASSOO010000200.1:0-14027 GCA_035700455.1 Gammaproteobacteria bacterium | reverse complement strand
TCCAGCCGATCAGCAGCCGCTCCTTGACCGATACGCCGGCGCCCAGCGTCGCCAACCAGACCATTGCCGGGCGCACCAGGAAAATGATCGAGAACAACAAAGCGACCGCATGCCAGTCGAGCCGTTCGAGGCTGCGCGGCTGCAAGCCGGCCGTCAGCAGGATAAACACGATCGCAATCAGGAGCAGGCTGATGTATTCCTTGAAGCGGCGCATTTCCTGAATACTGGGCAGCCCCATGTTGCCCATGACGATGCCCATCACCGTGACCGTCAGCAGGCCGGCCGAACTTTGCGCCGCGTCGGCAGCGGCGTACGCCGCCAGCACAAGCACCAGCACGAATGGTGACTTAAGGTATTCCGGTACCCAGCCGCGCTGGAACAGACGACCGGTGCCGTAGCCGAATCCGGCGCCGAGCACGATTGCCGTGCCGATCGCTACGCCGACGCCACGCAGCGCGTGGCTAATGCCGCTGATGTTGCCGGCGTAGGACACGAAAAACTCGAGCAGTAACACGCCGAGCAATGCGCCAACCGGATCGTTGACACTGCCTTCCCAGCGCAGGAAAGAAGCGGTGCGCTGGTTCAGCATCGCGTGGCGTAACAGCGGATTGACGACGGTCGGGCCGGTCACGACGATGATTGCACCGAAAACTACCGACACCGGCCAGGAAAGATCGCCGATGTAGCGTGCGCACAGCAGTCCGAACATGAAACTCAGCGGAATGCCGAAATAGATCAGCCGGCGCACGCCGAGCGCGGCATCGCGCAGTTTGTGCAGCTCGAGGTTGAGCCCGCCTTCAAACAGGATGACGGCGACGCACAAACTGATTATCGGTTCGAGCGCGTGGCCGAATTGCTCGTGCGGCCGCAGCAAGCCGAGCCACGGACCGGCGATCGCTCCCGCCACCAGCAGGAACAGGATCGCCGGCAGACGCAGGCGCCACGCCAGCCACTGCGCGAGTACGCCCGCGGCGAGCACCGCGACGACGGCGGTAGTGAAATCCATGTGCGGGCCTCCGCTACGCCGGCATCGGTCGCCCGTCGAACAGGTTCAGCAGCCCGCGGATGTGGCGGTACAGATACCACAGCCATGCAAGGCCGAGGATCGCCATGCCGATGATGAAGAACCACAGGATGCCGCCGATGATCGACCACAGCACCGCCCACCAGAATGTGCGGATCATCCACGCGTGATGGCTGTCGGCGAGCTGCGGCCCGTCGTGGCGCTTGACGTAATTGATAATCAGAGCAATCACGCTCGGCAGCCCAAGGATCGCTCCGACGAGATGCAGCAGGTAGGCGATGACGACCACGGTCGTATCCGGCGGACGGTGGGACGCGGCGTAGTCGGATCGGTATGGCTCGTGCATCGACTGACTCCGGCTTGCTGTTGCAAAACTAAAATGGCTCGACCGCCGGGCGCAGGTCCATTTCCTGCGTCCACGCGCTCGGGTCCTGGCGGTGCAGTGCGAGATATGCCGCCGCAATTGCGTCCGGATCGATCAGCGTTTCGGATGCGCGCCCGGGGTCGCGGCGGCGCACCACGGGCGTGTCGATCTGACCGTCGATAACAACATGGGCGACGTGCACGCCCTCCGGGCCGCACTCACGCGCGAGTGACTGCGCGAGCGCGCGAAGCCCGAACTTGCCCACCGCCAGGTTGACGAAACCCTTGCCGCCGCGCAGCGAGGCGGTGGCGCCGGTGAAAATTATCGTGCCCCTGCGTGCCGCGAGCATCGGCCCAAGCGCCGCCTTTGCGCACAGAAAGCCGCCCATGCAATTGATGCGCCAGTTGCGCTCGAACTCCGTCGGCGTTGTATCGGCGACGCGCCCGGTCGCGAAGCGTCCGGCGTTATAAACCAATACGTTCGGCGCGCCGAGTTTTTCGCCGATGTCGATAAACGCACGTTCGACGGACTCGGCATCCGTCGCGTCCATCGACAGCGCCAGCGCCTCACCGCCTGCGTCACGCAATCCGGCCGCCAGCGATTCAGTGGCCTCGGTCGTCCGCGCGAGCAGCGCGGCGGCGAACCCTGCCTGCGAAAAAGCGCGCGCCACCGCGCTACCGAGTCCCGGTCCCACTCCCGCAATCGCAATTACGTCCTTGCTCATGTTCTGTCTCCGATTGTGCCGCGGCAGCGTCGTTGCCGCTGACCCGTACCTATAACCGATTATCGGCGCCCCTGCCAGCCGATGAAGGCTCTGTATAATGAATTTGCATTTTCCGATCCACAGTTTGCGCCGCCCGGCCCGGTCTTTTTATGTGCCTGATCCTTGTTGCGTGGCAGTCTCGCGCCGATTACCCGCTGATGCTCGCCGCCAACCGCGACGAGTTTCATGCGCGCCCGACCGATCCCGCGAGCTTCTGGCGCGACGCGCCAAAGATCATAGCCGGCCGCGACCTCACCGCCGGCGGTACCTGGCTCGGCGTTACCGCCACCGGCCGCTTTGCGGCGATCACCAACTTTCGCGACCTGCTGCCGCCGCCCGCCGACGCACCGTCGCGCGGCAAACTGGTCGGCGATTTTCTCCGCGGCAATGAATCCCCGGCGGCTTTCATGCAGCGCGTCGCCGCCGATGCCGACCGCTATGCCGGCTTCAGCCTGTTCGCAGGCACACCGGCCGAACTCGCGTTTTTCTCCAACCGCAGCGGCGCGCCGCGCCGCCTCGACCCCGGCACCTATGCTCTCAGTAACGCCGCACTCGATGTGCCATGGCCCAAAGTCGAACGGATGCGCAACGAGTTCCAACGCCGCATCGAACAACGGCCGGACCCGGAGGCGCTGCTGGACTTGCTCAACGACCGCGAACCGGCACCCGATGCCGAACTGCCCGCGACCGGGCTACCACTCGCCCGCGAACGCCTGCTCTCCGCTCCATTCGTCGTCAGTCCGACCTACGGTACCCGCGCCTCCAGCATCCTGCTTTTCGACGCGGTGCACCGCGCCACTTTCGTCGAACGGGGTTTCGACCCTGAAGGCCTGCCGATAGAAACCCGCAGCTTCACCTTCCGGATCGCCAAAACCGATGACTAGCTCCGCTTTTTCTTTGCTTTCATGCCGGCCACGACGGCCGGCTGCTTCTCCCGCGCCTGTCGAGCGAGCCGAAGCGCGTAGTGCAAAAACGGGAGCAAGGGCGAGTTGTTTGAGGTCCATGGAGGGACCGAGTTCTCGCCCGGCCCGTTTTTGCGCTACGCGCTTCGGGGAGCCTCAGCACAGGGACGTGCTGAGGCCGAGCGAATCTGGCGCAATGGCTTTGGGTACTTTCGCCGAAACGAAAGTACCACGGCCGCCGGCCGGGACCGGCACCCAATCAGCTTGCCGCCGCAGGCGGCACTCGTCCTCTTGCTACACAACCGCATGAAACCCACCCCCTACGGCACCTGGCGCTCCCCCATCACCGCCGACCTGATCTGCGCGCAGAGCGTGCGCATCAGCGAACCGCGCATCGGTGCCGGCGGCGCGCTCTATTGGATCGAAAGCCGCCCGGCCGACGCCGGCCGCTCGGTGCTGGTGCACCACGCCAACGGCGAAAAGCGCGACATAACGCCGGCGCCGTTCAGCGTGCGCAGCCGCGTGCATGAATACGGCGGCGGCGCGGCCGCCATCGACGGCGATACGGTCTATTTCGTCAATGAAACCGACCAGCGCGTCTACCGGCAAACGCCCGGTGCGGACCCGCAAGCACTGACGCCGTCCGGTGCGTGCCGCTACGGCGACCTCGTCGTCGACGGTGTTCGCGGCCGCCTGATCGCCGTTGCCGAAGATCACGCCGCTGCACGCGTGAACAACCGGCTCGTCGCCATCGATTGCCGCGGTCGCACCATTCAGGTGCTTGCCGCCGGTGCGGATTTTTACAGCTCGCCGCGCCTGTCCCCCGACGGCAGCCGGCTGGCGTGGCTGCAATGGAATCATCCCGAAATGCCATGGGATGCAGCCGAATTGTGGACGGCGGAGCTCGGCGGTGATGGTGTGCCCTGTGCGGCACGGCGGCTCGCGGGCGGTGCAAGCGAATCGGTGTTCCAGCCCGAGTTTTCGCCGCGGAACGTGCTGCATTTCGTCTCCGACCGCGACGGCTGGTGGAATCTCTATCGCCATGACGGCGACGCGGCGCGTGCGCTGACGCGCGAGCGCGCCGAATTCGGCCGGCCGCAATGGCAGTTCAACCAGCGCACCTACGGTTTCGCCGATCCCGATACGTTGATCGCGAGCTTCGTGCAGGACGGCCTGTGGCATCTGGCCGAAGTGAGTTCGGGCGGCAAGCTGCGCGTCATCAGGCTGCCGTATACGAGCATCAGCCAGGTCGATGCAACTGCCGGCCGCACGGTGCTGCTCGCCGCATCGCCGCAGGCGGCCGAAGCCGTCGTCGAAGTTGATCTCGCAACCGGGATGGCGCATCCGGTCGAAACGCAGAGCGCAACTACGCTCGCCGGCGACTGGCTGTCGATCGCGCGGCCATTGAGCTACGCGACGCGCGACGGCGGTCGCGCCCACGCGCTTTACTACCCGCCGCATAATCCGCACGCACAGGCGTCGCGCGGCGAACGCCCGCCGCTGCTCGTATGGTGCCACGGCGGCCCGACCGCGGCCAGCGACTCCGCGCTCGATCTGCGCATCCAGTACTGGACCAGCCGCGGCTTCGCGGTGCTCGACGTCAACTATCGCGGCAGCAGCGGTTACGGCCGCGAGTATCGCCGCCAGCTCTACGGGCTGTGGGGCATCGTCGACGTTATCGACTGCCTCGACGGTGCCCGCCACCTCGTCCGCCGCGGCGAAGCCGATTCGGCACGGCTCGCAATCCGCGGCGGCAGCGCCGGCGGCTATACCGCACTCGCTGCACTGACATTTCATAAATTCTTTACCGCCGGTGCGAGCTATTACGGCATCGCCGACCTCGAAACCGCGATGACCGATACGCACAAGTTCGAATCCCGTTACGGCGACCGGCTGCTCGGCCCGTACCCGGCCGCGCGCGCACTTTACCGTGAGCGCTCGCCGCTGCATGCCGCCGGGCGCCTCAACTGTCCCGTCATCTTTTTTCAGGGCCTGAAAGATAAGGTCGTACCGCCCGACCAGGCCGAGCGTATGGCGGCGGCGCTGACGGCAAAAGGCGTGCCCGTTGCTTATCTGACCTTCGCAAATGAGTCGCACGGCTTTCGCGCCGCGGCGACGATACGCACCACACTCGAAGCAGAGCTGTATTTTTACAGTCGCGTGTTCGGTTTTGAGCCAGCCGACGCACTGCCGGGTGTCATCATCCGCAACAGCGATGCGCTTTAGCATTGCCGGCGGTTGCCTGCTGTTCGTCGCCCTTGCCGCGCCTCTGACAGCGTTTGCAGCCAAAGGCGTGCAGGTGACGATCGACGGCATCGGCGGCGAACTCGCCGACAACGTGCGGGCGATGCTGAGCATCGTGCAGGACTACCAGAAGAAGAAGCCGCCGGAACGTGCGGTCGAACGCATGAACCTGCGCGCGCCTGACGAGATCCGCGCGGCGCTGCAGCCGTTCGGCTACTACGACCCACGAATCGATACGCAGTTGACCGCACGAAACGGCGGCTGGCATGTGATCTACCGTATTGCCCCGGGACCGCCGACATTGATCGGCAAGCTTGATGTAAGGGTCGAAGGTCGCGGCCGCGATAACGCGGCTATCCGCCGAGCGCTCAAAAGCTCGCGACTCGTCGCCGGCCAGCGACTGATCCAGAGCCGCTACGCCGATCTCAAACAGGCGCTGCTCAAGGCGGCACAGAGTGCCGGCTACGTCAATGCAAAGTATGTACGCCACGAAATCCTGGTGCATCCACAAGCGCGCCGCGCCGATATTCACCTCGTACTCGACACGGGCTCGCGCTTTTATTTCGGGACGGTGACCGTCGAGCAGAACATTCTCGATCCTGCATTCGTCGCGCGCTTCATCGATATCAAACCGGGCGATCCGTTTTCGACCGACAGGCTGCTCGATCTCGAGCTCAAGCTGCGCGCGAGCGACTACTTCAACCAGATCGTCATCGACGCGAACAAGAGCAACGCGAAGGATCATCGCATTCCGGTCGTGCTGCACCCGCAGCCGACGGCAGCACGCAAGTACAGCGCGAGCATCGGCTACGGCACCGACACCGGCCCGCGCGTCGGTGCCGGCATCCTGTTCCGACATCTCAACCGTTACGGCCACCAGTTCCGCGCCGACCTGCAGTGGTCGGCGATCCGCACAACGCTGCACTCGCAATACAAGATTCCGTTTGGGGATCCGGCGCGTGAGTTTTACGATTTCGGTGCAACCGCAGAGCAAATCGATATCAACGACTCTCATAGCAAGCGCGCAAGTCTTGGCGCCGGCCGCGACGACGACTGGCTCGGCGGCCATCGTCGCTGGTCGCTCGACTATGAGCGGGAAACTTTTCATTTCGGCGACGAGCCGGGGCAGGCAACGAACCTGCTGATTCCGGGCGTCACCTACACCCGCAAGCGGGCGGATAACCCGTTGTTTCCGCGCCGCGGCTACTGGCTGAGCGTCAACCTGCACGGTGCCGCGCAGCAGGTCCTGTCCGACGTGTCGTTTCTTTCTATTGATGTCGCCACGCGCGGCGCGCTGCCGCTCGGACCGTCGAGCCGGTTGCTGCTGTACGCCGAAATGGGCGCGATCAAGGCGGCCGATTTCAATCGGCTGCCGCCGTCGGAGCGCTTCTTCGCCGGCGGCGCGCGCAGCGTGCGCGGCTACGGGTACGAAGAACTTGCGCCGCGCGATGCGGTCGGCAACATCGTCGGCGGCCGCTTCCTGGAGGCGGCGAGTGTCGAATTCGACCACCTGATCGCCGGCAACTGGGGCGCCGCGGCATTTTTCGATACCGGTAATGTCGCCAACAACCTGTTCCCGTCACTGCGTCACGATGTCGGCCTGGGCCTGCGTTACCGCACTCCGATCGGCATGATCCGCGTCGATATCGCACGCACCCTCAACGATCCGGGCGGCAACCACTATCGCCTGCAGGTCAGCATCGGGCCGGATTTCTGAATTTGCTCGCCTGATCTCGATGCCGGCCGTCCATGCAGCGGCCCGCGGCGATTGAACAGAGCCTGAAAGCACTGCGCTCGCCAAGGATGAGTCGGCGATCGATTTGGCAAAATGTTGACACATTTTGTCCGCTGGCGCGGTCGCGGATTTTTGTCGGCGCATTAATCTTCACGCATCTCAAAACAAAGGAGATGCGGTATGAGTAATGCGGTCGTTAACCCGCCGGCAGCTGCGTCCGCCGCCGCCGTTGCGCATTTCGAAGGGCAGTTTGCATTTGAAACCGATTGCTGGGACACGCACCAGGCGCTGCAATCCGGCGCACCGGGATTCGTGCTTCTGGACGTGCGCAGCCCCGCGCTCTTCGCGCGCGGCCACATTCCTGCAGCGATCAATCTGCCGCACGTCAAGATCGTGGCATCGAAGCTCGCGGCCTGGCCGCAAAACACCCTGTTCGTCACCTACTGCGCCGGCCCCCACTGCAACGGCGCCGCGCGCGCGGCATTGCGCCTCGCCAGGCTCGGCAGGCCGGTCAAGATAATGGCCGGCGGCGTGACCGGCTGGATCGACGAAGGTTTTCCGCTGGACCGCGAAATCGAAAGCGGCGATGGCTGAGAATGCCGTAATCGATGCGCGTGCAGTGCTGGCGCGGGCAGCCGCGCTCGCCGCCGATCATATCGAGGGGCGCCGTCGCACCACGGTTACCCGCCAATTCGCCGAGGCGGAAATCGACGCGCGGCTGGCCGCGTACGATCTGCAAACGCCGCGCGCGCCTGAGGCTGTCATTGCCGATATCTTCGAGTGGCTCGGCAGTTACGCCGTTCGCAGCGATCATCCGCGCTATTTCGGCCTCTTCAATCCGCCGGCGCTTGTGCCTGCGATTGCCGGCGACCTGGTGACGGCGACCGTCAATCCACAACTTGCGGTCTGGAGTCATGCGCCGGCGGCGGTAGCGATCGAGCGCAAATTGATCGCCCTTTTTTGCAGCTTCATTTGGGCAACGGGGGATGCGGCTGGCACTTTTACGAGCGGCGGCAGCGAAGCTAACCAGACGGCGCTGCTGGCCGCGCTGGCGCGGCGATACCCGGAGTGGGACCGGCACGGCGTGCCCTCGGGTAGACGCCGGCCGGCGATCTACGCCTCGTTGGAATCGCACCTTGCCTGGATCAAGATCGCCCGCGGCGCCGGGTTGGGCAGCGATGCCGTGCGGCTGGTGGCCGCGGCGGACGGTTTGCGGCTGACGCGAGAGGCGCTGGCCGCCGCGATTGCGCAGGACGTGGATCGCGATCCGGTCCTTGTGGTCGCTACCGCCGGGACGACCGCGCATGGCGCGATCGACGATCTCGCCGGGATCGTGGCGGTCGGGCGCACTCACAACGCGCATGTGCACGTCGATGCGGCCTGGGCGGGCGGCGCTATGATCGATCCGGCCAAGCGCGCCTTGTTTGCCGGTATCGAGCTGGCCGACAGCGTCACGATCGACCCGCATAAATGGCTGGCGGTGCCGATGGGCGCGGGCCTCTATCTGGCGCGCGACTGGGCCCCGCTCGCGCGTGCATTCGGGGCGACAACCGGCTATATGCCGTCTGCGTCGCACGCGAGGCGCGACCCGTATATTCATTCGTTGCAGTGGTCGCGGCGTTTCATCGGCGGCAAGCTGTTCGCGGCCCTCGCGACGCTGGGGCTCGATGGCTACCGCGAGATGATCGGCCGGCAATTTGCGCTGGGCGAGCGGCTGCGGCGGGCGCTCGGCGACGATGGCTGGACGATCCTCAACGACACGCCGCTGCCGCTGGTCTGCTTCGCGCCGCCCGATGCCGGCGACAAAATCGTGCGCGCGATCGAAGCAGCGGTCGTAGCGTCCGGGCAGGCGTGGCTGTCGTCGGTGCGGCTGCGGAACCGGCTCGCGCTGCGTGCCTGCATCACCGGGTTTGAAACCAACGAAGACGACGTGGCAGCGCTGGTTTCACAACTCGCGCAGGCGCGGAGGGCGGCCGGCTCCACGGGCGAGAGCCGGTGAATCGCCAATTCGACGTCACTCTCGTCACTTATGCAGGCGCGCCTCACGGTGCGCCGGACGATCAAGTCCTCGCCGACGCGATCGTGCGGCTGGGCGGCCGCGTGCGGTTTGCGGTCTGGAACGATCCGCGAGTCGATTGGGCCGCGGCACCGTGTACCGTCGTCCGCTCGACCTGGGACTATTTCCGGAACATCGATGCATGGCACGTATGGCTGTCGGCAACGCAGGCGGCAAGCCGCTTGGTTAACCCGCATCCGGTCCTGCTTTGGAACACTGACAAGTCCTATTTGTCGGACCTCGAACGACGCGGCGTGGCCATTGTGCCGACGATGCGGGTCGGGAACCGCCAATCGTGCGACCTCGCACACGAATGCGCCGTTCGAGGATGGACCGACATCGTGGTAAAGCCGGCGGTCGGCGCAAGCGCGTTTGGAGCGCGCCGCTTCGCGAAAGGCGCCATTGAAGGCGCCGCCCGTGCCCACCTGCGCGAACTGCTGTCGACCGGCAATGCACTTGTGCAACCCTTCCAGACGGCTGTCGAGCGCGAGCGCGAGCGATCGCTCGTGTTTGTCGCCGGCAGCTACCGCCATGCGTTTTCGAAAAGTGCCTTCAGCGCGGGCGCGGCGGCAGCCAACGCCGAGTCGGGCGAGCGAGACTACGAGCCGACCGCGGAAGAACGCGATTTCGCGCATCGGGCGCTCGCGGCGGTCGGCGCTCCGGTCGTGTACGCCCGTGTCGATCTTGTTCCCGCGCCCGCGGGTCCGCTCCTGATGGAACTCGAACTCATCGAGCCGTATCTGGCCTTGCGCCGCCGTCCGGCGACGGCGCTTGCATTGGCCGATGCTTTACTGAACGGCCGCAGTTTCGGATAGGTTCGTGCAACCGGCGGTAACGCGCATTATCATCCGGCTCATGCCAGGCTCCGTCACGCCCCCGAACCGGCTCGTCGCCGCGCTTGCCTACGATGGGCTGTGCACATTCGAGTTCGGGATCGCCGCGGAGGTTTTCGGCCTTGCGAGACCGGAAATGGGCGACGACTGGTACCGCTTCGTCTGTTGCGCCGAACAATCTTCTCCGTTGCGCGCCGGCGGGGGCATTTCGGTCCTCGTCGAGGCCGGCCTCGAACGCCTTGCAGGCGCAGGGACGATCGTCATTCCCGGCTGGCGCACCGACGGCGTGCCGCCTTCGGTTGAGCTGGCGGCAGCGCTTCGGCGCGCCCATTCGAACGGTGCCCGGCTGGTGACGATTTGCTCCGGCGTTTTTCTCCTCGCTGCCGTCGGCCTCCTGGAAGGGCGGCGGATAACCACCCATTGGCGTTATGCCGAAAAACTGGCGCGGCTTTATCCGGGGTTGCGAATCGAGCCCGACGTGCTGTACGTCGATGAAGGCGATATTTTAACGTCGGCGGGTTCTGCCGCGGGCGTCGATCTCTTGCTGTACATCGTGCGCAAAGACTTTGGCCCGGCCGCCGCCAATGCCGTTGCGCGCCGGCTGGTGATGCCGCCGCACCGGGAAGGCGGACAAATGCAATACGTGGAGCGCCCGGTGGCCGTATACTCCGACAACCGCCTTGCGCCGCTGCTCGACGCGATATGCGAGCATCCGGAGCGAAGCTGGACGCTCGCGACGCTCGCCGGCAAGGCCGCGATGAGCGAACGCACCTTCATGCGCAGATTTGTCGAAGCGACGGGAACGACCCCGGGCGACTGGATTATCGGTCGACGCATCGACGCGGCGCGCGAGTTGCTGGAGACAGGAAACGTGCCGATCGAGCGGGTCGCCGCCGCGGCCGGCTTCCGCAGCGTCCAGAGCCTGCGCCATCACTTTCGCCGGCGCGTCGGCGTCAGCCCCTCCAGCTACCGGGCGCGCTTCTCGCGATCGCGCTGCCCTGTATCCTGAATAGTCATCCTGAATCGTCGCCAATAACTGCGTGACCGCGTCCGGTCAGGGCCGCTCCAGAATTGCGCTTACCCCCATCCCGCCGGCGGTACAGATCGAGATCAAGCCGCGTCCGGAGCCCCGTTCGGCAAGCAACTTTGCAAGTGTTGCGACGATGCGTGCGCCGGTCGCGGCAAACGGGTGGCCGAGCGCGACGCTGCCGCCTTTGACGTTGAGCTTGGTCTGGTCGATGCTGCCGAGCGGCCGGTCGCGGCCGAGCTTTTCGCGGCAGAACTTTTCCGACTCCCACGCCTTGAACAGGCACAGCACCTGTGCAGCGAAGGCTTCGTGGATTTCGTAGAAGTCGAAGTCCTGCAATGTCAGACCGGCGCGGTCAAGCATGCGCGGCACCGCGTAGGCGGGCGCCATCAACAGGCCTTCGGCGCCGTCGACGTAATCGACCGCGGCAACTTCGCCGTAGGTGAGGTAGGCAAGCGGCGTGAGACCATGGCTTTGCGCCCACGCCTCCGACGCCAGCAGCACCATCGCGGCGCCGTCGGTGAGCGGTGTGCTGTTGCCGGCCGTCAGCGTGCCCCTGGAGCTGCGGTCGAACACCGGCTTGAGCGCAGCGAGCTTTTCCATGCTGGTGTCGGGGCGGATATTATTGTCGCGATCGGCGCCGTTGAACGGCACGACGAGATCGTCGTAAAAACCTTCCTTCCATGCGGCGGCGGCTTTCTGGTGGCTGGCGAGTGCAAGTTCGTCCTGTTCCTGCTGGGTCAGTTGCCAGGTCTTTGCCATCAACTCGCAGTGCTCGCCCATCGACAGCCCGGTGCGCGGTTCGACGACGCCGGGAAACGCCGGTTTCAAATCGCCGGGACGGAACGTCGACCAGGCCTTGAGCTTGTCGCCGAAGGTCTTGGCGCGCGCGGCACGCAACAGGATCTTGCGCAGCCTGTCACTGTAGACGATCGGCACGTCGCTGACCGTGTCGGTGCCGCCGCCGACGCCGACCTCGATTTCGCCGAGCGCGATCTTGTGGCCGATCTGCAGCGTCGCCGACAGGCTGGTACCGCAGGCGCGCTGCAGGTCGTAGCCCGGCGTTTGCGGCGACAGGCTGGTGCCGAGCACGGTTTCGCGCGCCAGGTTCCAGTCGACCGCTTTCTTGATTACCGCGCCGATTGCGACGTCGCCAAGGCGCTGGCCCTGCAGGTGGTAACGCTCGACCAGCGCCTTCAGCGCGGCAGTAGCCATGTCCTGGTTGCTGCATTCTGCGTAGCGGGTGCGGGAGCGGCAGAAAGGGATGCGCAGGCCGCCGATGATGGCGACGCGACGCGGCGAATTCTCTGCCATAGGTAACCTCCGGAGATGAGACCGGGTCAACGCGAAGCGCGGCGCGGTGCTGTATGATGGCGGCCCTTTTTTCACTGTGCGGCCGCGGTTGCTGAAATGATGCCACAGCGCCGCAGGCCGCGCGAACTATCGCCCGGCAATCGGTTGCCGGGTCAGTTGGCGGCACGGACGGCCTCGGCGCGGCTCGAGCCGCGAGAACCAGGGCTGCGCCTGTACTTGCCCTGGCGATGCGAATAAACAGGAAGGATGGCCGGTTTGTTTGCCGGAGTAATATGGACGCCCCTGTCAATATCGATGCCGCCGCACCGGCCCCCGCACTGACGTCGGTAAGCGCCACCGCACGCGACCTGGTCGGGCTGGCGGCGCCGCTGATCGTCCACAACCTCGCCAACATGGGCATGCAGTTCACCGATACGCTGATGGCGGGGCGCCTGAGTGCGGCAACGCTCGCGGCGGTCGCGGTTGGCGGCAGCGTGTTCATGCCGGTGCTGCTGTTCGCCCTCGGTGTGCTGATGGCGCTTTCGCCGACAGTCGCGCAGCTCTACGGCGCCGGCGAGCGCCGGACGATCGGTGGTTACGTGCGCCAGACACTCTGGCTCAGTCAGATCGTTGGCTGGGCGGGTTTCGTACTGCTGCGCCACGCCGCCCCGCTGCTTTCGGGCATCGGCATCGCGCCGTCGCTGGTGCCGCTCGCACAGGACTACCTGGTGGCGATCTCGTGGGGCCTGCCGGCTATGTGCCTGTTTCTGGTGCTGCGCTTCACCAGCGAAGGCATCGCGCACACGCGGCCGATGCTTTTCATCGCGCTGTTCGGCCTGGCGCTCAATGCGGTGCTCGACTACGCGCTGATTTACGGCGCGTTCGGCCTGCCGCGCTGGGGCGCTTACGGCTGCGGTCTGGCCAGCGCGATTGCGATGTGGTTGATGTTCTTCGCGCTGCTCGCCTATGTCTTCCGCTCGCGGCACTACCGCCCGCTTGCGATCTTTGTGCGCTTCGAGTGGCCGCGCATCGCGCCGCTTGGCGAGTTGATCCGGCTGGGCACGCCGATCGCCATCAGCGTGTTCATGGAAGGCAGCCTTTTTGCCGCCGCGGCGCTGCTGATGGGTACGCTCGGCACCGACATCGTCGCCGCGCACCAGATCGCGGTGAACTTCGCGGCGATCATGTTCATGGTGCCGATGGGCGTCGCGATGGCGATCACCGCGCGCGTCGGCCAGGCGCGCGGTCGCGGCGACGCAGTCGCCGCCCGCCGCATCGGTCTCACCGGCATCGCGTTGTGCATGGGTTTCATGGCCTTGTCGGCGCTGGCGATGGCCTCGTTTCCCGGAGTAATTGCCGGCTGGTACACCGACAACGCGCAGGTGCGCGACATCGCGGTAACCCTGCTCGGCATAGCGGCGATATTCCAGATCTCCGACGGCTTGCAGGTTTCCGCCGCCGGCGCCTTGCGCGGCTTCAAGGACACCCGCGTGCCGATGTGGATTACCGTGCTCGCCTACTGGGCGGTCGGCTTCACGCTCGCGTGGGTGCTGGGGGTGTATGCCGGCCTCGGGCCGCGTGGGGTCTGGGGCGGGTTGATTGCCGGGTTGAGTGTGGCGGCGGTGTTGTTGAATTTACGGTTTTTGCGGATCAGTCGGGTGCGTTTTGTGCCGCCTGTCGTGGCGGACGAATCTATAGTTTGACCGCGCGTGGGGGCTGCGAGGCTCCCCGAAGCGCGCACCGCAAATCGCACGGGCCGTAGAGTATAACGTGCCGGAACCGAGCG
>DASSOO010000199.1:0-2083 GCA_035700455.1 Gammaproteobacteria bacterium | reverse complement strand
GGCTTGCCATAGGGAAGGAAAACCATGCAATCACGCTCGCCTGTATCGTTCGCCGTCGGTCTCGCCACCGTTCTTGCCGCCACAGCCTTTGCCGGAACCGCCTACGGCAGCGGTTTCGGCCTCCTCGAGCAAAGCGCCCGCAGCCTTGGGCGTGCCCATTCCGGCGGCGCCGCGCTGGTCGACGACCCGTCGGCGATTTTCTACAATCCGGCGGGTCTCACGCTGCTGACGCGGCCGGAATTCATGGCAAGCGCCTCCTATATCAAGCTGGAAGCCAATTTCACCAAGGACATCGCCGTCGATGCGGCCGGCCGGCCACTGTCCGGTCCCGAGGACGGCGGCGCCAACAAGCCCGGCTACGTGCCGGCGATCTTCTTCGGCGCGCCATTCAACGACCGCTGGGCCTGGGGTGTCGGCCTGTACGCGCCGTTCGGCCTGAACACCGATTATCACAGCGATTCCATCATGCGTTACCAGGCGATCTACAGCGGCGTGGCCGTCGTCAACCTGACACCGACAATCGCCTACAAAATCAACGACATCTACTCGATCGGCCTTGGCCTCGACGTGCAGCGAGCCAGCGTCAAACTCACCAACGACATCGATTACGGTGCGGTGTGCTTCGGCTCGGTCGACCCCGTGACCTGCGCGGGCATGGGCCTCGTGCCGCAGAGCCACGACGGCTTTGTCTCCGTCGACGGCAGCAGCACCGATTACGGCTGGAATATCGGCGTGCTCGCGAACTACGGCGCGACGCGCGTTGGCTTTACCTACCGCAGCGCCATTGACCACGATATCGACGGCAACGCGCGCTTCGAAGCGGTGCCGGCGGTGTTCGCTGCACAGGGCCTGTTCCAGAGCGGCGGCGCGAAAGCGACGCTGAAGACTCCGGACGCCGCGAGCCTGAGCTTCGCACACGATCTCAACCCGAAGTGGACGATCAGCGGCGATGTGACATGGACGCACTGGGCCCGGTTCAAGGAAATCCGCATCGATTTCGACAACCCGAAGCAGCCGCCGACGATCAAGCCGGAGAACTGGCAGAACACGTGGCGCTTCAGCGCCGGCGTCGACTACCACTACAACTCCGCGTGGACGCTGCGCGGCGGCCTCGCATTCGACCAGACGGCGATCCAGGACAAGTTCCGCGATCCGCGCCTGCCGGGCGATAACCGGCGCTGGGTCGCGCTCGGCGCGAGCTGGCACATCAACGGCGACGCCACCCTTGACATCGGCTACGCCCACCTGTTCCTGAGCGACCACATTCCTATCGACCAGGTCGGTACCACCGGCGACCACATCAAAGGCAGCTACGACGTAGCCACCGAAATTGCGTCCATCGGCCTGCGCTACGCGTTTTAGCTACTTGTTCGCGGCGGCGGGAACGATTCCTGCCGCCGCAGGTCGGATGCGTTATCATGGGTTCGCGAATAGTTCCGAATTCGCTCGTCTTTCTGAATTCGCTACCTAACGCTTTGAAATGACGTTAAATGTCATATGGCTTGGATGCCGTGGGAACGCGACATGAAGCGCCTCGTCTGGATTCTGGTTTCCGTTCTCGCATTCGCTCCCGCGACCTGGGCGAACGCCGGCGACATCCAGTTGCCGCAGCTCGGCCAGGCCGGCGGTAACGTTGTCACGCCGGAACAACTCGACGAAATCGGACGTCAGGCGCTGATGGAGCTGCGCCGCGACGGATTGATCCTGGATGACCCGCTGACAACCGACTACATTCGCGACGTCGGCCACCGCATCGCCTCCTACAGCGATCGGCCTGACCTGCCGATTCACTACTATGTCATGCGTGACCCCTCGATCAACTCGTTCGCGATGCCGGGCGGCAACGTCTTTATATTCACCGGTCTGCTGCTGGCGACCGACAACGAAAACGAGCTTGCCGGCGTCATCGCCCACGAAACAGCGCACGTCACCCAGCACCACGTTGCGCGCGCGATTGCGGATTCCGAGAGCCTGAGCGCCAAGGCACTGCTCGGCATGCTCGCCGGCGTGTTGATCGGCATGCGCAGCGGCAATCCGCAAGTGGCGGAAGCCGCGATCATGGGTACGCAGGCCGCATTGATCC
>DASSOO010000198.1:0-11325 GCA_035700455.1 Gammaproteobacteria bacterium | reverse complement strand
GTCTGGTAACGGAACCAGTTGAAGCGCCGCACCTTGTACGGGCAATTCTGCGAGCAGTCGCGCGTGCCGATACAGCGGTTGTAGACCTGCGCGTTGAGGCCGTTGGCGTGCACGCTCGCCTCGACCGGGCAGACGTATTCGCACGGCGCGTTCTCACACTGCATACACGGCACCGGCTGGAAAAAAGTCTGCGGATTTTCGAGATCGCCGCTGTAGTAGCGATCGATGCGCAGCCAGTGCATCTCGTGGCCGGCGAGTACTTCTTCCTTGCCGACCGACTGGATGTTGTTCTCGCTCTGGCAGGCGATCACGCAGGCCTCGCAGCCGATGCACGCGGTGAGGTCGATCGCCATCGCCCAGCGGTATTCGAGCGGCGGCTTTTCGCTCGGCTCCGGGTACAGCGACTCGTCCGGCTTCGGCGGCTTGCCCAGATAATCGTCGATCCAGTCGCGCCGCTTGCGGTACTCGTCGAGCGTCGTGGTGCGCAGCAGCCCGCGGCCTTCCATGCGCTGGTGCGCCTGCGTCGTCGCGAGAAACACGTGCCTGCCGGTCGGCGCGAGCTTGAGGCCCGGCGCAAACCACGGCGTGTCGCTCCGGCGCAGCGGATACACGTTGAAGCCGACGCCGGTGCCGAGCCTGCCGGCGCGCGTGCGCCCGTAGCCGAGCGTCACCGTCACCGCGTTGTCCGGCTGGCCCGGCATGATCCACGCGGGGCCGATCACGCTCGCGCCGCGAAAGTTCAGCTCGACCAGTTCCTTGTGGTCGATGCCGAGGCGCTCCGCGGCGCGCGGACTCAGCATGACGACGTTATCCCAGGTGAGCTTGGTCAGGCGCCGCGGCAACTCCTGCAGCCAAGCGCTGTTGGCATAGCGGCCGTCCCAGATCGAATCGTCCGGGAGGAACTGTATATAAAGTGTATTGGGCTCGGCGGCGGGCGGCGCCGGCAGCGCTTGTGGAAGGTCGCCGCGCAGCCGGGGCGTGCCCGGCGGGGGCGCGCTCCCCTCGATCAGCCCCAACTGGATCGAACGCCTCCAGAACGCTTCGAACTGCTCGCCGTTGCGCGCGTACTGACGATAGTGCCGGCGCCAGTAGCGCTTAAGCAGGGCATAATCGTTGCGCGCTTCGAAACCGGCAACCGCACGCAGCACCGCACGCGCCGAATGGCCGCCGTAAATCGGCGCGATCAGCGGCTGGGCCAGGCTGACCGTGCCGTCGTAAGCGAGCGAATCGCCCCAGGTTTCGAGCTCGTGCGTGGCAGGGATGTGCCAGTAGCTTGCGTAGGTGGTTTCGTCTTCGTAGAGGCTCCAGTGAATACGCTGCCGCACGTTTGCGTAACGCCGCGCGAAATCGAGATCGGCGGGTGCGTCGTAAACCGGGTTCGGGCCGAGCACGAGCAGGGTATCCACTTCGCCGGCGTCGATCGCATCCGCAAGCGCCGGCAGGGGTTCGGCGTCCTGTGGCTGGATCGGCTGCACATAGGCCACTGCGCGGCCGACCGCGTCCAGGCGTTCGTTGATTGCATGCGCGATCGCGTGTACCGCCGGCGTCTGGTGGTCGCCGGGCACGACGACGGCGCGACCGCGGTGGCGCTGCAAGTCTTCCACCACAGCATCCAGCGCGGAAAAAAAATCGGCCGCCGGTTCCCGCCCTCCCCGCTGGCCGGACGGGTCGGTTTGAAAAGAATTCATGCCAGCAACACCAAGCCGTGTCGCCAGTGTCCGCGCCGCGACTTCAATTTCGGCCGAAGCCAGCGACCACGCATGATCGGCGGCGGCACTGGTGATTGTCGGCGTGCCGGCGAGCGCGTACACGCGGCTCATGCGCAGCGATCCGCCGCGCTGCTTGCGGCGTGCGATGAACTGGCGGGCGTAGGCGAGATGACCCGGCATTGCGCCGAGGAAGTCCGCGTCGAGCGAGACGATCACCTCGGCCCGGTCCAGGCGGTAAATCGTCTCGACGGTTTCGCCGAACGCGAGCCGCGCGCCGGCGTAGACGGTTTCGCGCGTGACCGGCTCGTACGCATACCAGCGCGCGCCTGGAAACTTGCCGCGCACGCGGTCGATTTCAGCGCGCAGGCTCGGCGAGGTAATGGTTCCGGTCAGGATCGCGAAGCCGTCGCCGTGGCGTGCGGCCAGCTTGCCGGCATGTACGGTCATCCGGTTGACAAAGTTGTCCCAGGAGTCCGGCAGCCCGCGGAAAGTCACCGCTTGCGCGCGGTCCGGGTCGTAAAGCTGCTCGATCGACGCCTGCGCATACGCATCGATCGCACCGAGGCTTCCCGGATGTGCCGCGTTGCCTTCGACGAAGGTCGGCCGCCCGGTGTAGCTTTTCGCGAGCACCCCGCGCGCCCGGCCGTCGAGCGTCAGGCTCGTCGCGAAGATCATCGGCCTGCCGGGGATTTCGCCTTCCGGCATGTTGACGTAAGGCACGATTTCGCCGATCGGCCGGCCGCAGCCGGCGAGGCCCGCGGTCGCGGCAAACGCGACCGAGCCCGCCATCAGCTTCAGCAGTGTGCGGCGGTCGATCTGCCGTTGCCACAATGGCGCAAGACGCGGAAATTCGCTTTCGACAAAGGCATCGAAGCCGGGTATTTCGGCGATTTCTTCCAGGCTGCGCCAGTATTCGCGGCCGCCGCGCCCTTCGAGCCGGGCGCGAATTGCAGCCAGATCCAGCGGCGCGCGGTCAGCGGTGGCAGACATAGCAATCCGTCAGGTGCGCAGTGTCGATGTGGTATTGCTTCATCAGCCGCGCGCTAAGCAGCTTCGGGTCGATCTTCGGCTTCCAGCCCATCGCAAAGACCGCGTTCTTCGGGCGCAAGTGCGGCCCCGGATTTTCGTGGCAGGCAATACAGAAGCGCATGCGGAACCCATGTACCTTGTACGTGAGCGGCATCTCGTCGACCCGGCCGTGGCAGGCCTGGCACGGCACGCCGTGGTTCACGTGTACGCTGTGATTGAAGTAAACGTAATCGGGGAGTTTGGTGACGCGCACCCAGCGGATTGGCGTGTCAGTTTCGAGACTGCGGCGCACCGGCTCAAGCATCGTCGCGTTGGTCCACAACTGCGAATGACACGTCATGCAGGTGTGGGTCGGCGGAATGCCGGCGAAGCTCGACCTGGTGACGGAGTTGTGGCAGTAGCGGCAGTCGATGCCCAGCGCGCCGACGTGGTGCTTGTGGCTGAACGGCACCGGCTGATACGGCGCCCGCCCGGTATAGCCCTCGTACGGTGTCTGGAAGTAGCCCCACACGACCGCGCCGAATACCGCGAAGAACAGCACCGCCGCAATGATCAGATTGCGGGCCAGCGCGTTGGCGCGCGGACGAAACAGTTGCGGCATTCAGACAATCCTTGTCCTAGTACCTTCCGTGGCTCGGCTAAGTGCAGCGGAGGGAGGTTTGGCGGTTTTCCCTGATACTAGAACGGCGTAAACGAAATTACAACGCCGGCCAGCAGGCGGCGCAGCGATGCTATGATATGGCCGCTTTATCGAGGAGGCTCCTATGCGCGCGACGGCACGAAATATCTTCGGGATCCTGCTGCTGGCCGTGATCGCGGCGAACCTGGGCGGCTGCGGTATCAACAACATTCCGACCTACGACGAGCAGGTCAAGGCGGCATGGTCGCAGGTACAGAACCAGTACCAGCGGCGCGCGGATCTCGTGCCGAATCTGGTGGCGACGGTCAAGGGCTATGCCAAGCAGGAGCGCGACGTGCTGATTTCGGTAACGCAGGCACGCGCCCGCGTCGGCCAGTTGAATGTGCCGGCAAACATTACCGAGAATCCGGAAGCCTTCAAGCAGTTCGAAGCAGCGCAAAAGAATCTTACCGGTGCGCTGTCGCGGCTGCTGGTCGTCAGCGAGAACTATCCGAACCTGAAATCCAATCAGAACTTCCTGACGTTGCAGGCGCAGCTCGAAGGCACGGAAAACAGAATCGCCGTTGCACGCCGCGATTACATTCAGGCGGTACAGAAGTACAACACGGAGTTGCGCACGATTCCGGGCCGCTGGTACGCGTCGATGTTTTATCCCGATGCGAAGGTGAAGCAGAATTTCCAGACGGCCGAGGAAAACTTCAAGGCGCCGAAGGTGTCGTTCTAGATGTCTACGCCCGGCTTTGGCGCGGCAAGGCAATTGCTTCGCCTGATCGCCATTTGCTGTTTGCTCGCCGTCGGCGTTCCGGCCTTTGCAGCCCAGCCGCATTTTCCGCCGCTGACCGGGCGCGTCGTCGACGACGCCGGCCTGCTGTCACCGGACGTGCAGCGGCAGTTGAGCGAAAAGCTGGCAGGCCATGAGCGTGCGACCGGTCAGCAGGTCGTGGTAGCAACGCTCAACAGCCTCGACGGCATGTCGATCGACGAGTACGGCTACCAGCTCGGCCGCTACTGGCGTATCGGTCAGAAGGGGAAGGACAACGGCGTGCTGCTGATCGTCGCGCCGAAGCAGAAGAAGGTGCGCATCGAAGTCGGCTACGGCCTTGAAGGCACGCTGACCGACGCGCTGACGTTCAACATCATCGACCAGATTATTCTGCCGCAATTCCGCGAAGGACATTTCCAGGCGGGCATCGTTGCCGGCACCGACGCGATCCTGCAGGCACTCGGCGGCCAGTACAAGCCGCGCACCGCGCATCACCGCCATCGCTCCGGTGGCTTTTTGCTGTTCCTGCTGATTTTCTTCTTCTTCCTGCCGCGCATCCTGCGCCCGTTCGGATACGGCCGCTATCGGCGCCGCGGCTTTGGCAGCGGGCTGCTTCTCGGCGGGCTGCTCGGCGGCATGATGGGCGGCGGCTTCCGGGGCGGCGGTTTTGGCGGAGGCGGTTTCGGGGGCGGCGGCTTCTCCGGCGGCGGCGGTTCGTTCGGCGGCGGCGGCGCGTCGGGCGGCTGGTAGCGGGGGAGGCGGTATGGCATTTATCAACGACTCCGACCGCAAGCGCATTGCCGATGCGATTGCCGCAGCCGAGCGAAAGACCTCCGGCGAATTCGTCGCGGTGCTGGCGCACGAAAGCGATCACTACCTTTTCTTTACCGCGCTGTGGGCGGCAATCGCCGCGCTGATAGTACCGGGCGCGATGCTGGCAGCTGGCAGCGACCTGGACCTGCTGGTTATCTACGCCATTCAGCTCGCGGGATTCATCGTCGTCGGCACGCTGCTGCTGTGGCCGCCGCTCAAGATCCGCTTTGTGCCGAAGGTCATCCGCCACGCACACGCGAAGCGCGCGGCGCGCGAACAGTTTCACCTGCGCGGCATCCATCGCACCGGCGAGCACTCCGGTGTGCTGCTGTACGTGTCAGTCGCTGAGCGCTACGTCGAAATCATCGCCGACGAGGGCATCCACGCGAACGTCGGCGAAACGCGCTGGCGCGAAATTGTCGACCTGTTCGTTACGGAGGTCAGGACGGGCAGGATTGCAGAAGGTTTCGTCGCCGCGGTGGGAGCGATCGGCGATGCAATGGCGATGCACTATCCGCGCGCGGCGGACGATGCCAATGAACTGCCGAACGGTCTCATAGAGATCTAGAGAGTCCGCCGGATGGTTTCGCGTAGCCTTTCGGCCGAATCGCAACGGTGTTGACAACATGCGTGCAGAGCACGCCGTCGGTGCGGTACAGGCCGTATTCGAATACCGGCGTCGCACGGCCTTCCTTGCGCAGTTCCGCGCGAATCGCGGCTTCCTTTCCGGCCGGCATCTCAAAACGTAATTCAAGATCGGTGTTACCCGGCGCCTGGAAGTCGATGCTCATCGCCCGCGTCCATACCGAATAATCACGAAATACGCGCGCACAGGACATTGCCGCGACCGGATCGGCGAGTGCCGCTTGCCATCCGCCGAACATCGCGCCGCCAAGGTTCTTCGAGAAGAACGTCAGCGGAAGCCGGATACGGATAAACCGCCACTCGTCGCGCATCTCGACGATTTTCGCCCGCATCAGAAAGAACGGCGGATACAACTCCATCCGCCGCGGCTCGGAGAGAAAGTTCAGATTGGCGAGCGTACGCAGTAAATCCATCGGCATTCCCGGCGAGCTTGCCCAGGCAACTCTTGCTTTGGGCTTGTATTATACGAGCGCGGCAGAGAAGGACGGCCGACGGGCTAATTGTTTCTTTTGGCTGCGCTCCTTCACATTTGATGCCACGGTGAAAGAAAAATCCCCAGTTCTCTTCCCATTGACCCGGCAAGGGGCTCACGGTGAGGCGATGAGAGTCATTTTCTACATCTTGGTTGTGTGCACCGTGATGCTCGATGTTACTGCGTGTAGCGGTGTGTCGCTCAAAAGAGATTCCGCGCCGTCCGGCTATAACACCTTCACCAGTACAGACTACGGCATCCGCATTGCTTATCCGCGCGACCTCGAGTTGCGCCATACGTTCAAACGCAGCTATCTCGGCGCCGATGGCTGGAAGACTTACCTCGGACCAAACTCCGCATCGGGACACGCGGTGGCGGCCTTGGTGCTGCCTCGCTCGAACAACATCACCGCCGGCGAACTGCGCATCGGCGTCAGCCGGCAATCCAAGGCGCTCCGGCACTGTACGACACCGCCGAATGCCGTACGTCCAGGGAGTGTCGGCCATACGGAAATTTCCGGCGTGGCGTTCGAGACCTTCGAAGCTGCCGATGCAGCGATGAGCCATTATCTTGATGTACGTAGTTACCGTGCCGTCCATGACCGTACCTGCTACGCGATCGACGTTCTGGTGTTTGGCACGAATCCGCAGGTTTACGATCCCCCGGCGATTCCGCCGTTCACGAAAGCCGAGGCTTTCGCGCGTCTGACGCCGATTGTGCGGCAGCTGCAATTTATCGATGCCGTACCTTCGGCGCCGTTTGCGCAGCTACCGGCGACATACCGCGGACTGTTGCCGTGTGCCGATTGCCCCGGCATCGACTATCAACTGGATCTCATGGACGGCGGGCGGTACGCGCTGCGCATGATTTACCGCGACCGTAACTCGTCCTTCGATGAAACCGGTCGCTGGCACGTGTCTGACGATGGCAGGACATTGTTTCTCGAAAGCAATGATGGCGGCCGCGGTCGCTGGCAGGTACTTGAAAGCGGCAAGCGGCTGCGACTATTGGACGCGCATGGAAACCCGATCCATGCAAACCTGAATTTCGATCTGACGCGGACGCTTCGGTTTCAGCCGATCGACAGGACTAACCCGGTCGACCGGCACTAGCTGTTGGAAAGTGTCGCAAAGGACCGTACGGAAATTCCCGCACCGTATTTCAGGTCAAAGCGCGCCACTTTTCTTCGCCGCCTCGGCCACCGCTTGCGCAACTTGCTCGTGTACGCTCGGGAGCAGTGAGTCGGGCACGAGGTCGTGGCCGGTTGCCAGCTCGGAAAGCTTGGTGGCGGCGGCAAAGAACATCGCGTCGGTGAAGCGTTTCGCGCCCGCGTCGAGTGCCCCACGGAACAGGCCGGGGAAGCCGAGAAAGTTGTTGATGCTGCGGCCGTCGGCGGCGAATGCGGCGCCGTGCGCAAGCGCATCGCCGGCTTCGATTTCGGGCTCTGGATTCGACAGCGCCAGAATGAGTTGATCTTTCTGTACCAGCTCCGGCTTGATGAGGCCGCGCTTGCCGGTGGTGGCAATCACGATGTCGGCGTGCTGCATTACTTCTTCCAGCGACGCGCCTTTGCCACCCATGCTTTCCAAGCGCTTCACCGCCTGCGGGTTGATATCGGTACCGATGACATTCTTGACGCCGTAGGCCATCAGCAGCCGCGCAATACCGATGCCGGCCGCGCCGAGGCCAACCTGGCCGATGACGCTTTGGTTTATGTCGTGGCCGGTTCGCTGCGTCGCACTCAATAAAGCGGCAAGCGTGACGACGGCGGTGCCGTGCTGATCGTCGTGCATGATCGGCATCGCCAGCGCATCGCGCAGCGCAGCTTCGACTTCGAAGCACGCCGGCGCAGCGATGTCCTCGAGTTGGATCGCACCGAACGTCGGCGCGATTGCCTTGACGGTTTCGATAATGCGTGCCGGGTCCTTCGTGTCGAGCAGAATCGGGATGCCCGACAGGCCGACGAACTTTGCCATCAATGCCGATTTGCCTTCCATCACCGGCAGGCCGGCGCGCGCGCCGATATCGCCGAGGCCGAGGATCGCGGTGCCGTTGGTGATGATCGCGACGGTGCGACCTAAATTGGTGTAATCCCAGACCTTCTCGGGTTCCTTCTGGATTGCGAGGCAGACGCGTGCCACTCCCGGCGTATAGATATCTCGCAACTGCTGCAGGGTCTCGATCGGCGTCTTCGCGACCATCCGGATCTTGCCGCCGAGATGGCGGTTGAAGACGCGGTCGGACTTGCCGAGCAGTTTCGCATTCGGTAGTTCGTTCAGCCGTTCGTACAGGCCGTAGTCGACATCCTGGTCCATCTCCAGCGTAATTTCCCAGATCGTCTTGTCCTGGTCGCGGCGCACCGCATTCAAATGTTCGACCACCAGGCCGCACTCGCCAATCACCTGGAGCACCTTCGCGAGGCTGCCCGGCTTGTGTTCGGATTCGATCAGCAGAATTTCAGGAACGCGCATATTAATCCTCCGCCGCGCCGCTATGATACCAGTCGCGATTCGGTGCGACAGCGCGATTGCTTTATACTGCCCGCCAAATTTGCCAACCGCTCCGACCCTTGCGGGGGCCGCAGCAAAGGAGCAGTCATGCGCTTCTTCGCCTTCGCGCTGATGATCTTTCTCACCATCGCGTTCTCCGCTCTCGGTTATTTTCTCGGGCTTGCGTGGCTCTGGGGCCTCGTGCTGCCGCTGCCACTGACGCTGCTCGGGATTTACGATCTCGTGCAGGACGAGCACAACGTGCTGCGCAACTACCCGATCCTCGGCCATATCCGTTTCATGGCGGAGTACGTGCGCCCGCAGATCCGGCAGTACTTCGTCGAAAGCAATACCGACGGCAAGCCGTTCGATCACGACGTGCGCAAGATCATTCACAAGCGGGCGCGTAACATCGCCGACGTCAAGCCGTTCGGTACCGAACTCGATGTATATGGCTCCGAATACGAGTGGATCGATCATTCCATCGTTCCGAAGGCCGACCCGGATCCGGACAAGATGCCGCGCGTGCCCATCGGCGGACCGCAGTGCAGCCGGCCGTACTCGGCGTCGGTTTTCAATATTTCGGCGATGAGCTTCGGCGCGCTCGGGCCGCACGCGATCATGGCGCTCAACAAGGGCGCGAAGCTCGGTGATTTCGCGCACGACACCGGGGAAGGGGGCTTAAGCCCCTATCATCGCAAGCACGGCGGCGACATCATCTGGGAGATCGGCAGCGGCTACTTCGGCTGCCGCAACGACGACGGCACGTTCGATGCGGGCATGTTCGCAAGCCAGGCGCAGGCCGACGAAGTCAAGATGGTCGAGGTCAAACTGTCGCAGGGCGCCAAGCCCGGTCATGGCGGCCTGCTGCCGGCGGCGAAGGTGACACCGGAAATCGCGCGCACGCGCAAAGTGCCGGTCTGGAAGGACTGCCTGTCGCCATCCGCACACTCCGCCTTTTCAACACCGATCGGGCTGCTCGAATTCGTCGCCGAAATACGCGAACTGTCCGGTGGCAAACCGGCCGGGTTCAAATTGTGCATTGGTCATCGCTGGGAGTTTCTAGCAGTCTGCAAGGCAATGCTGAAAACCGGCATTCTGCCCGACTTTATCGTCATCGACGGTGCCGAAGGCGGTACCGGTGCCGCGCCCTTGGAGTTGTCCGACGGACTGGGAACGCCGCTGCGCGAGGGGCTCCTGTTCGCGCACAATGCGCTGGTCGGGGCGGGGCTTCGCGACAAGATTCGCATCGGCGCGAGCGGTAAGGCAGTGACAGGTTTCAAGCTCGCCTCCAACCTCGCGCTCGGCGCCGACTGGTGCAATTCGGCGCGCGGCTTCATGTTCTCGCTCGGCTGCATTCAGGCACAGAAATGTCACACCGGTCGATGCCCCACCGGCATTACGACGATGGATCCGCGCCGCCAGCGCTCGCTAGTCGTCGAGGAAAAGGCCCGTCACGTGCAGCGCTATCACTATCACACGGTGCAGGCGCTGGGCGTGATTACGGCCTGTGCGGGGCTCGATCATCCGGCGCAGTTGCAGCCGCAGCACCTGTGCCTGCGCGTGGGTGCCGATGAAATCCGCACTGCCGCGGAGGTCTACGATTTTCTCGACCAGGGCGAACTGATTGCCGGCAGCGATCATCCGACCTATCGGCGTTACTGGGAAATGGCGCAGGCGGAGAGTTTTGCGCCGCTCATCTGAGGAAGTGGCTAGGACTAAGTACCTGGGACTAAGTCAAGAACTGGTTTCTCTTCTTTGTGCCATCGGCTGTAGCTTGGACTGGACGAACTGGTCGAAGTAAAAAAAGAAGATTGCGTAACGTCTTAACGCAGCCCCAGGGCGCTCAGTCCCGGGTGCTATCTTTAGCTGCCATTCAGGTTGAACGAAATCTTCTGCTCGATGCGGGTGCTCGCCGGCTTGCCGTCGATACGATACGGCTGGAAGCGCCACTGCTCGACGGCCTTGCGCGCGGCATCGTCAAAGATATGGCGCGGTTCCGACGCGACGATCTGGATATCCTGTGTGCGGCCCGAGGCGTTGACGGTAAAGCCGACGATCACGTAGCCGTTGACGTGCCGGCGGGCAGCTTCGATTGGATATTCCGGCGGCACCAGATGTACCGGGACCGGTGCCGGACCCGTCTTGAGCTTCGGACCGCTGCCGCCGGTGCTGCGTTCCTGCGGCGCAGGTCGCGAAGCGCGCACGGGCGCGGCCGGCGGATTGAAGGCGATCGTCTGCTGGACGCGCTGCGCGCGCGGCTGCCCGTTGATCGTATAAGGGCGAAACGTCCAGCGCGACACCGCATCGCGTGCGGCCTTGCGAAACGCGGCCGGCGCGCCGGGCGTCAACACGTCGATATCCGCCGTACGGCCATTCGGCTGCACCGTAAACGCGATTTTTACCGTTGCGCTGATACGGTCCTTGTATTCCGCGGCGGGATATATCGGCGCCGGGGTGTTGAGCGGCTTCAGCGGCTCGATCATCGGCGTTGCGCCCTTCGCCGGTGAGGCGTGCGCGCCTGGGTGAAGGCCGAAGCTCGTCAGGCCGTCGAGGTGCTCGGGACTGACGCTCATGTCAAGCGTCGGCGCACTGATCTTGATGTTGATTTTCTTGTCGCGGGCGTTGTTGCGCTGATTCTTGGGCGTGACCTCCATCGAGCCGATGTTGGGTCCTGTCGCCACCGTCGTGTCGTTGCCCGCGAGCGCAACCGCGCTGCATGCACCGAGCGCGATGATCGCCACCGGAATAAAACATCCCCGAAT
>DASSOO010000197.1:0-6985 GCA_035700455.1 Gammaproteobacteria bacterium | reverse complement strand
GAGTGCCGGCAGCGCCGCCGGTGTGAAAACGAAGCCCAGCCCGCGCGAGATCGAAGTCTCCGGTTTGAGGTTCGGGTTCGCGCCGGTGACTGTGCGGATTGGCGCGTTCGGCTGGACGTAGCCGGCCGGTACGCCCGCGGCGGTGCAGGCCGCGGCCACGCTGCCCGACGTCGTGCCGCTGCAGGGGTCGGCAAGATTCTCGGTGGCGACGCTGGTGCCGCCGAACATTTCGCGCACCGTCGGCGCGCGAAAATCCTCCGACCAATTGGCACGCACAACCCAGCTCGTTGTCGGCTGCCAGCGCAGGCCGGCGCGGCTCGCATTGATAGTGCCGAAGGTGTCGAAGTCCGCATGGCGGGCTGCGAGGTCGACTTCGAGCGCGCGCGCGAACGGCAGGTCCGCGAGCAGCGGGACGTTGACACCGGCGTAGGCGGCATTCACCTGGAAGCCGCCTGAGGCCGGCGATTCGAAATCGCCGAACGAGTTACCGGCCGCGCTGGCGGAGTCGGGCACATCGGAACCATCCACTTCGCGATGCTCATAGCCGGCTTCGAATGCCATCGGGCCCGCGGGCAGGTCGATGATCGGGCCGCTGACGCGTGCGGTGACATCGCGCATGCGGCTAAGGATACTGCGGTGGCCGGTGTACGTGATGTAGTCGAGCATTGCAGGCGTAATCGTACCGCCCTGATACTGACCGCCGAACACGTTGAGCGGTACGCAGTCGGGATCGGTTGTGCCCGGACAGTCGCTGACCGGACCGAGCGCGTTGGCGAGCTTTTGCGTGTTGATCAGATCGTGCGACAGGGAGTCGAGCTGGCTCTTGTTGAAAATGTACGACACGTCCCAGGCGAGTGCATTCGCGGCGCCGGGCAACTGGCCGCCGAAGCCGCCTTCGAAGTAATAGGTACCCACGCTCTCTTCGAACAGGCGGCCGCCGGTTTCGGTTAGCTGACGGCTGAAGGAAAGCAGTGTCGGGTTCGAGCCGGTCGCGGTCAGGTCGTAGCCGAACGGGTTGTACGGGTTGCTCGCCGAAATCGAAATCGGAAATGCAGTGTTCGCGCCGATCTTGACTTCGGACGGGCCGAAGTGATGATTGGATTCGCGGTCCTCATAAAACATCGTCGTGTGGAACGTAAGCTCCGGCAGCAATTCATAGCGGCCTTGCAGGTACAGCCCTGTTCGCTGCGACGGCGCCAGCAGATAATTGGCGGTCTGGAAATTGTAAAAATCCGTTAGCGGGTTGAATGGCCGGAAGTCGCTCAGGCTGGTGCCCGGCGTGCCTTCCTTGACGGTCAAATCGGAAACCTCGCCGGTTGCCGGATCGCGAAGGGTGAAGCGCCCCTGCGACGTGGTCCCGCTGCCGCGGGTGACGCCTGTGCCGTAGCGGGGAAAGGCACTGATGTCGCGGTCGCCGGCGAAAATCGGCTCCTGCCTGAAATAAGAGGCATTTGCGACCAGGCTGCCGCGGTCGGACGCGGTCCCGAGGGTGAAATCGTAAGTCTGAACCGTGCCGTCGTGGTGGCTGCCTTCGATGTACTGGCCGTAATATGCACTTGCCTCGGCGCCTGAGAACCGGTCGCGCGTGACCAGGTTGATGACGCCCGCGATTGCGCCACTGCCGAAGCGGGCCGAATCGCCGGCCTTGAGAATTTCGATATGATCGACGATCGCGAGCGGAATGGTCGTCAGGTCGACATTGCCGTCGAGGCTCGTAGCCCAGCGGCGACCGTTGACCAGCACCAGGACGCGCTCGCTGCCGAGGTTGCGAAGATCGACGTTGGTGGCGCCGGTTGAGCCGAAGTTGAAGGTCGCATTCGGCGCCGAGCCGGCAATCGTCAGGCGCTGCAGAATTTCATCGACCGTCTTGAGGCCCGTGGCGTTGATTTCCGCGCGATTGATCGTGAGAACCGGGATCGCGGAGCTGATATCGAGCGGCTGTGCCGACTGGCCGGTGACCGTTAACTCGCCCAGCGAGGCTGGCTGGCCGGTGTTCGAGGTTTGCGCCTGCGCGTTCAGGCTCAAGCCGACAGCGATACCCGTGGCGAGAACGCCGCGGATTGCGCTGCGTACGGTCGATTTCGGCATAGTCATCTTCCTTTCTGCGGCGAGATTGATTTATAAGGGCATATAGAAGTCGTTGAGGCGCATAAGTTCCGGCACCGGCTGGCGGCATTGTACCGGACGGACGATGGCGTGGACCTTTGACGACGATGGAATTGAGTGTGAAAACGATGGAGACTGCATGAACGACTCGCGCAAGCACTACGACGTTATCATTATCGGCGGCGGTCACAACGGCCTGACCTGCGCCTGTTACTTGGCGGCAGCGGGTCTCGACGTCGCTGTCTTCGAGCGCCGCAACGTGCTCGGCGGTGCCGCGGTCACGGAGGAATTCCATCCCGGTTTTCGCAACTCGATAGCGAGCTACACGATCAGCCTGCTCAATCCGAAAGTGATTCGCGATCTTCGGCTGGCCGAGCACGGACTGCGCATCGTCTCGCGCCCGGTCAATAATTTTTTACCACTGCCCGACGGCCGCTCGCTGACGCTGACGGGCGATGCCGCGGCCGATCAACGCGAGGTCGCGAAATTTTCAGCGCCTGATGCCGACGCGCTGCCGCGTTACGGCACAATGCTCGATGCCGTCGCCGACCTGTTGCGCGAGCAGATCCTGAAAACACCGCCGAACAGCGGCGGCGGTTTTACGGACCTCTTGCGCGCGATGACGCTCGGCTGGCGCTTCGAAAAACTGCCGATCGAAGTGCGCCGCGACGCGCTCGCACTGTTCACCAAAAGCGCCGGCGAAATGCTCGATGCCTGGTTCGAGTCCGATCCGATCAAGGCGGTGTTCGGCTTCGACTCCATCGTCGGGAATTTCGCGAGCCCCTACACGTCGGGTTCGGCCTACGTGCTGCTGCACCACGTGTTCGGCGAGGTCAACGGCCGCAAAGGTGTCTGGGGGCACGCGATCGGCGGCATGGGCGCGATCACGCAGGCGATGGCCGCGGAGGCACGGCGGCTCGGTGTGGAGCTGTTCACCGAAGCGGCGGTTGCGCGCGTCAATGTCAGGCGCGACCGGGTGGCGGGTATCACGCTCGTCGACGGCCGCGAATTCAGCGCGCGCGCGGTTGCCGCGAACGTCAATCCGAAGCTGCTCTACCTGCAACTCTTCGAGCCGGACGCGCTCGATGCCGATTTCCTCGAACGTATGCGCCAATGGCGCTGCGGGTCGGGAACGTTGCGCATGAACGTCGCCCTCGCCGAACTGCCGGCGTTCACTGCATTGCCGCCCGGCCAGCAGCCGCAGCATGGCGCCGGTATTATTATCGCGCCGTCACTCGCCTACATGGACGCGGCTTACAACGATGCGCGCAGTGAAGGCTTCTCGCGCCGCCCGATCGTCGAGATGCTGATTCCGAGCACGCTTGATGACTCGCTGGCGCCGCCGGGCAAGCACGTCGCGAGCCTGTTCTGCCAGCAATTCAGCCCGCAACTGCCGGATGGCCGCTCGTGGGACGATGCACGTGAAGCTGCGGCCGATCTGGTCATCGACACGGTCAACGAATACGCGCCAAACTTCAAGGCCAGCGTGCTCGGCCGCCAGGTGCTCACGCCGCTCGACCTGGAGCGCACCTTCGGCCTCATCGGCGGCGACATCTTCCACGGTGCGTTGAGTCTCGACCAGCTTTTCAGCGCGCGTCCGACGCTTGGCCACGGCGATTACCGAGGCCCGCTGCCGGGCCTCTACATGTGCGGCTCCGGCACTCATCCCGGCGGCGGCGTTACCGGCGCGCCCGGTCACAATGCCGCGCGCGAGATTGTCAGAGATTTTCGCCGGCGGCGGTTGCGCGGCTAAAAAAAAAGCCCCCGCCAGAGCGGGGGCTTTTTCGTTCATCTGCCGGGGCCGTCGTGCATGCCCTTCGGCGGATACGCCGGCAGCCACGGCGGCGGGGGCGGGAGCTTCGGCGGGTTCGCCTTGATTTCCTTCATCAGGTAATTCACGGCGGCGTCGATCTGTGCATCCTTGCCGGCCATCATATCGCCGGGGAGCGCGTCGACGGTGAGATCAGGCTCGACGCCTCGATTTTCCAGTACCCACTTCGAATCGAGCCCGTAGAGGCTGAAGCTCGACACCACCAGTTCGCCGCCGTCGAGCAGTTCGTTATCGCCGGAATAGCCGCGCACGCCGCCCCAGGTACGGGTGCCGATCAGCGGGCCGAGGTGATACTTGCGGAAGTAGAACGGGAAGATATCGCCGTCCGATGCCGAGTAGTGGTTGATCAGGGTCGCCATGTAGCCGTGCATCACCACCGACGGCTCGGTCAGCGGCGCGCGCTGGCGCGTCGTCGACATTCCAACCAGCACGCGGCGCAGACGTTCGAGCACGATCGGATCGATGAAGCCGCCGCCGTTCCAGCGGTCGTCGATGATGAGCCCCTGCTTGTCGGTCTGGGCGTAGAACTGGCGGATGAACTGGTCCATCCCGAGCGCGCCCATGTCGGAAAGATAGATGTAACCGATCTTGCCGTCCGACAGCTTGCTGACGTAATCGCGATTGTGATCGATCCACGCCTTGAGGCGCACGTTGAGTTCATCGCCGAGCGTCTTGACGGTGACGTTGCGGCGGTGCGAACCGGAGGCGCTGTCGGCAACCGTCAGCGTCACGTTCTGGTCGGCGGTGCCGATGAACAGACTGTACGGGTTCATCGGCGCCTTCAGCTCGCGGCCGTCGACAGCCAGCAGGAAGTCGCCTTCGTGCACGTTGACGCCGGGCTCGGTCAGCGGCGAGCGATAATCGGACCGCGTATTGTCGCCGGGATAGATCTTCTTGAAGTAATAGCGGCCGGATGACTTGTCGAGGCCGAAGTCGACGCCGAGCAGGCCGGTATCGTGCGACTGCGCGTTCATGCCGCGGTCGCCGCCGGCTATATAAGTGTGCGAGTTCGACAGCGTCGCGATCATCTGGCCGATGAGGTAGTTGATGTCCTCGCGGCAGCCGGCGAGCGGCAGCAGGCGCTCATAGCGCTTGCCGACCGCGTCCCAGTCGACGCCGTTCATCTTCGGGTTGTAAAAGATGTCGCGATAGAGCCGCCACGCCTGATGCAGCATTTCGTTCCATTCGGCGTCCGGATCGACGCGCACCCACATGTTCGACAGGTCGAGCTTGTGCTTTTCGTCCTTGCCGGGTAATGCGCTCTGGATCGTGTAGTCGTCGCCGTTCTTGACGATCACGCTGGTGCCGTCGGCGCTCAGGTCATAGCCGTCGAGGCTGTCGACCAGCGTCGTGTCCTTGCGCTCGTCGAGCTGGTAGACATGCAGCGCGTTGCTGGCGCCGGCGAGCGGGCCGGTGATGGTCTGCGGCGGCGCGCTGACATAGTAAATGCGATCCGGCGCCGCGGCGAGCCCGTAAATGCTCGCGGAAGGAATCGGCACCGGCACCGCGCGATCCATCAGGCCCGCGAGGTCGATGTGGATCGGCTTGATTGCGCCAGGCTTTTCAGGCTGCTGCGACGACTTTTCCTGCGACGATTTCTTTTCGGCCGCAGCTTCGTCCGACTGCGGCGGGAACGGCGACGGCGTGTCCTTGTCGAGTGTCGCCACGTAAATGCCGTCCATCTTCAGCGTCGCGATGTTGAACTCGGTTTCGCTGAAGGTCGGGTTCTCGTGGCGCGCCGAGACGAAGTACAGGTACTTGCCGTCGCTGCTGAAGACCGGCTGGCGGTCGTTGTTCCAGCCGTTGCTGATGCGCGTCGATTTGCCATCGGCAAGGCTGTAGAGATAAATCTCGTCCATGTTGTTGGCGGCATTTTTCGAGTACGCCAGCCAGCGGCCGTCAGGCGCCCAGGAAAAATCGTGCATCGGGTTGCGCGGGTCGTGCGCGACCTTGACTGCCTTGTGCGACGAAACTTCGACGTACCACAGCGTGTGATTGCTGTCGGAAAAAGCGAGCTTGTCGCTGCCGGGCGCCCAGGTCGGGTCGTACAGGTACGCATTCTTCATGCGCGTAATCTGGCGCGCCGGCCCGAGGCCGTCGGCCGGCTCGATGTCGATTTCGCTTTCGCCGCTGACGTCGGTCACGTAGGCGACCCACTTGCCGTCCGGCGACCACGCCGGGTCCTCGTCATGCGCATTGGAACTGTGCGTGAGGTCGCGGGTCGCGCCGTGCTCGGCCGGCACCGTGAATACGTCGCCGCGGGCGCCGAACAGCGCGCGCTTGCCATCGGGCGCGATGGCGAAGTCTTGCATCGTCTTGCTGGCGTCGACGAGGCGCGGGCGGCGGTGCTTGCCGTCGTCCGGCACGTTGACGCTGACCTTGTGCAACTGCTCGGACGGCAGGTCGAGGACGTACAGGTCGCCGCCGTCGCTAAATACGATGCCGGTGTTGCCGAGGCTGGGCCAGTCGACATCGTAGGTATCGAAGTGAGTAATTTCGCGGAACTGCTTGGTGCCCAAGTCGTAGCACCAGATGTTCAGTGTCTTGTCGGGGCCGCGGTCGGAGGCGAAATAGATTTTGTTCTTGTACCACATCGGAAAGGTGTCGGTGCCTTTCCAGTGCGTGATCTGCTCGATCTTGTGCGTCTTGAAATCGTAGATCCAGATGTCCTGCGCGAGGCCGCCGTAGTAATCCTTCCAGGTACGGAAATTGCGGAAGATGCGGTTGTAGGCCATCTTCGTGCCGTCGGCGTTGAACGACAGCAGGCCGCCTTTCGGCACCGCCAGTTGCGTCGGCAGGCCGCCGCCGACCGGCACTTCGAACAACTGGCCGTACCAGGAGTTCGGCGTGTTGCGGCGCGAGTAGAACACGATGTTCTTGCCGTCGGGCGTGAAGCCGATGACCATGTCGTCCGGCCCCCAGCGCGTCGGCGGATCGGCCGTCACGTCGGAATGAAACGTCAGCCGCACCGCCTCGCCGCCGTCGGCGGGGATCGTGTAGACGTCCGAGTTATCCTCGTATTGGCCGGTAAAGGCGATGGTCTTGCCG
>DASSOO010000196.1:0-2629 GCA_035700455.1 Gammaproteobacteria bacterium | reverse complement strand
TCGCGCCGGCGATGCGGCGCACGTCCTCGCAGACGTCGTTCAGGCTCGTCATGCCGAGATCCGGCAGGCCGAACGACGCGTTGGCGACGCCGGCGCCGGAGAGATAAACCGCCCGAAAGCCGGCGCGCTCCGCAAGCAGCGCGCTGTACGCGTTGATCGTGCCGACAACCTGAAGTGGCCGCTCCAGCTCCAGAGCTGCCCATAAACGCGCACCCGCGGACATGCGAAAACCTCGAACGGAAAACGGCTAATGTTACCCGATCGGCGGGGGCCGCGTCAGCGTCATGCGTACTTTTCGCTAGCCAATGCGGACGATCGTGCGGCCTCTACTTTTACCGTCGATCATCGGCTTGAACACGTCCGGCAAATCCTTGAACGGCACTTCCGGGCGGGCGATCGCGTCGAGGTGGCGCGGCTTGAGGTCAGTCGCCAGCCTGTCCCAGACGGCGCGGCGCAGCGGCATCGGCGTCGCCATCGAATTGACGCCGAGGAGATTGATGCCGCGCAGGATGAACGGGAATACCGTGGTATGCAGCTCGGCGCTCGCGGCGTTGCCGATCGAGGCGATGTTGCCCCACCAGCCGACGGTGCGCGTGAGCCAGGTGAGCGCGTCGCCGCCGACGTTGTCGACCGCGCCCGCCCACAGCGTCTTTTCGAGCGGTCGTTTGCCGTAGTCGACATCCTTGCGCAGCAGCACCGTGTGCGCGCCGAGCTTCTCGAGGTAACCGGCCTCGTCGGCCTTGCCGGTGAGTGCCGCGACTTCATAGCCGAGCCCGGCGAGCATGTCGATCGCGAAGCTGCCGACGCCGCCGGTCGCGCCGGTAACGACGACCGGCCCCTGATCGGGGCGCTGGCCGTTCATCTCCATCTTGTGAATCGCGAGCGCGGCCGTGAAGCCGGCGGTGCCGAGAATCATCGCTTGCTTGTAATCGAGCCCGGCCGGCAACGGCACGATCCAGTCGGCCGGTACGCGCACGATCTCGCTGAAGCCGCCGTCGTGCGCCTCGCCGAGTCCGCAGCCGGTGACCAGCACCGCGTCGCCTGGCTTGAAGCGGGCGTCCTCGCTCGTCAGCACCTCGCCGGCGACGTCAATGCCGCCGACCAGCGGCGACTTGCGCAAAATCTTCCCGGCACCGGTCGCCGCCAGCGCATCCTTGTAGTTGACGCTGGAGTAATGCGCGCGGATCACGACTTCGCCCGGCCCGAGATCGTCGAGGCGCAACTGCTCGAACCCAGCGCGGACATTGCCGTTGTCGTCGTAGATACGGAAGGCCTGGAAGCTTTCTTTCATTTTTTAACGATTCCGATAAACGTCGCGGCGATGCGCGATCTTGACGACCGTTACTATGAGCTGGCTGTCCTGAATTTCGTAGACGATGCGATAAACGCCCTGCCTGACGCGATACCGCTCCTGTGCTGAAAGCTTCCGGCAGTCCGGAGGCCGCGGATCATCGGCCAACGCTTCAATCCGGTGGAGTATGCGACTGACATCTTCCCGAGGTAGCTGGCGGAGATCTTTTGCCACCGATCGCTTGACGACGAGACTATAGCTTCCCATGCGCCTTGAGGTCGTTCAGCAAGGCTTCGTACGATATGGTTGGTTCGGCAACTCGCTCTTCGAACGCCGCCAAATCTTCCTGATCCTCTCTCAAGGCCTCGCGCAAGGCATCGTTGACGATATCGGACACCGAACGATGTGTGGTCGCCGCCTTTATACGCAGCGCCTGATGCAGATCCGGCTCGAAATAGATTGTGGACCGTTTGGACAAGTCACTCATAAATCACCCTCCGGGCAACAGCATAGCGTTACAACGCTATAGCGTCAAGCTGGAATGCCCAATGCCACGGCTCGTAGATCATGCCGTACGGATTATCGCGCGGGTAACTCATTTTGAATCCGAACTTGCCGGCGTTCTCCGTCAGCCATGCAAACGCCGGCGTATCGGCGAAAGTCTCAACCAGCGGATCGGCGCCGGCGGTGGCGATGTCGACGGCGCGGCCGGTGTGATGTTCGCTGTAGCCGGGGGCAGCGCTGACTTTCAATATCTGGCCGATTGGCTGTCCGGCAGCGAGCTTGCGCCGGACGATGCCCGCCTGGTATTCGATGCCGCGGAACGCCGACACCGGCTGCAGGCCGACGCCGTCAGCCGCGGCTGCGGAGACCATCGCCTGCCACGCCTGCGCCGCCGGCACGATCAGCCGCTGGTCACGGCCATAGATGTCGCCGCCGATCGACACCAGCTCCGCTTCGGCAGCCTCCGGCTGCGGCGGGCAGCCGCGGTGCGCCGCGTAATCGGCGGGAATGCCGAGTTCGCGATGCAGTGCCGCGAGATCGAGGATCATGCGCGCGCAATCCGGTCGAGCCACACCGCCAGACCCTGGGCGTTGAGGTCGATGTCCATCGCTAGCCAGCGATCGCGCGTCGCGGTATCGAGCTTGCAGCCATGCGCTTCGAGCCGCGCGCACAGCCAGGCGTGCATTTGACTCTTCATGCAGTCGATGCGGTTTTCCCGCCCGGAGCAGCCGCGCGCGATGTCGACGTAGCGGTCGATGCCCGCGTGCAGGTCGGACGCGAGGCGGTCGAGATCGGTCACGCGGCTGTAGTGCGTGAGGAAGATCCGCTCCGGCC
>DASSOO010000195.1:0-3744 GCA_035700455.1 Gammaproteobacteria bacterium | reverse complement strand
AGGACGGCTTCCGCTATTCGGCGCGCGATCTTGCCATCGTGCGCGCGCGCCGCCTCAATGTGCCGGTGATGCTCGGCTCGGCCACGCCGTCGCTGGAGTCGCTGTACAACGCACAGTCCCGCCGCTATGTGCGATTGCGGCTCGCCGAGCGCGCAAACGCCACGGCGCATCCGCCGTTTCGCATAGTCGATGTCCGCAGCCAGCCGATGCGGGCCGGGATGTCGGACAAGCTGCTTGCGGCGGCGGCGACTCATCTTGAAGCCGGCGGCCAGGTATTGCTGTTTCTCAACCGGCGCGGCTTTGCGCCGGTGCTGCGCTGCCACGACTGCGGCGCCGTCGCCGGGTGCCGCCGCTGCGATGCGCGCATGACGATGCATCGCGGCCGCGCGCGCCTGGTATGTCATCATTGCGGCGCCGAACGGCCGCTGCCGGAGCACTGCGAACATTGCGGCGGCAGTGTCCTCGCGCCGCTCGGCCAGGGCACGGAGCGTCTCGAGGACGTGCTGCGCGAGCGCTTCCCTGGCACTGGGATCGTGCGCATCGACCGCGACAGCACGCGCCGCAAAGGTGCGGTCCATGAGCTGCTCGACGAGATGCACAGCGGCCGCGGCGGCATCCTTATCGGCACGCAGATGGTCGCGAAAGGCCACGACTTTCCGAACCTCACGCTGGTCGGTGTCGTCGATGCCGACCAGGGCTTGTACAGCGTCGACTTCCGCGCCGCGGAGCGCATGGCACAGCTCATCGTGCAGGTCGCGGGCCGTGCCGGCCGTGCCGACAAGCCCGGCGAGGTCATGATTCAGACGCATCACCCGGACCATCCGCTGCTGCACCAATTGGCCGGCGGCGATTACGGCCGCTTTGCCGCCGCCGCGCTCGCCGAACGCGAGGCGGCCAAGCTGCCGCCGTATACCTATCTCGCGATGATTCGCGCCGAATCCGCCGCACCCGAACCGGCGCAGCGCTTCCTCGACGTGGCGCGCAAACTGATCGACCGCGGCGCCCCACCGGCGCTCCAGGTGCTCGGGCCTGCACCGGCACCGATGCTGCGTCGCCAGGGCCGCTACCGATTTCAACTTTTGTTGCAAGCGGAACGGCGCGCCGACCTGCAAAACGCACTCGGTGCGGCGGTACCCGAACTCGAAGCCGCTACGGAAGCCCGCCGCGTGCGCTGGTCCATAGACGTCGACCCGCAGGAACTGTTCTGATTGATTCGACGACGAAGTGCCTGCGCCCGCGGCCTCACGTCCATGCAAACCTTCGCTCCATCCGGTTTACCGGAGGTTCCTTAGTGCGGGTCCGCACGTTAAACTTGCCGGCCAAATGAATGAATCTGGATTGAATGCATGCGCGCCGAAATAGAACAACTGGTGACTGCCGCAATCGAGGCGGCCGCGCGCGAAATCGATACCGATCTGCCGGTGAATCGGCATGTGGTCGAGCGCACGCGCGACCGCGCGCACGGCGACTTCGCAACTAACGCGGCGATGGCGCTGGCTCGCGACGCGGGCATGAAGCCGCGCGAACTGGCGGCCCTGCTGGCGGCGAATGTGCCTGCCCACGATCATATCGCCAGGGTCGAGATTGCCGGCCCGGGCTTCATCAACTTCTTCCTGGCACCCACCGCCTATCAGGCCGAAATCGCGCAGATCATTCGCGCCGACGACGGCTACGGACGCGGTTCCGCCGGCGCGGGGCACAAGGTCGGGGTCGAGTTTGTCTCGGCCAATCCCACCGGGCCGCTGCACGTCGGTCATGGCCGCAACGCAGCGCTCGGGGACTGCATCGCGCGGCTGCTGGAGGCGACCGGCTGGAACGTGGCGCGCGAGTTTTACTACAACGACGCCGGCGCACAAATCAACAACCTCGCGCTGTCGGTGCAGGCGCGCTGCCGCGGCATGGAACCGGATGCGCCGGGCTGGCCGGAAGACGGCTATCGCGGCGATTACATCAAGGACGTGGCACAGGCTTATCTCGCCCGCGAGAGCGTCCATGCCGACGATCGCGAAGTCGTCGCCAACGGCGACCCGGACGATCTTGACGCGGTGCGCGAGTTCGCGGTCGCGTGGCTGCGCCGCGAGCAGGACCTGGACCTGAAAGCGTTCGGCGTTCATTTCGATGTCTACTTTCTCGAATCATCGCTTTACACCGGCGGCAAGGTCGCGGAAACCGTTGAGCGGCTCGTCGCTAACGGCCACACCTACGAGCAGGGTGGTGCGCTGTGGCTGAGGACCACCGATTTCGGCGACGACAAGGACCGCGTCATGCGCAAGTCGGACGGCAGCTACACCTACTTCGTGCCGGATGTTGCCTACCACCTGTCCAAGTGGCAGCGCGGCTACGAGCGCGCCACGACGGTGCTCGGCGCCGATCATCACGGCTCGCTGGTGCGCGTGCGCGCGGGCTTGCAGGCGCTCAACCTCGGCATTCCGAAGGACTGGCCGGAATACGTGCTGTACCAGATGGTGACGGTGATGCGCGCCGGCGTCGAGGTCAAGATTTCCAAGCGCGCCGGCAGCTATGTCACGCTGCGCGATCTAATCGACGAAGTCGGCCGTGACGCGACACGCTTTTTCTTCGTTCTGCGGGCGAGCGACCAGCACCTCGACTTCGATCTGGACCTCGCCAAGTCGCAGTCGAACGACAACCCGGTCTATTACATCCAGTACGCGCATGCGCGCATCGCGAGCGTGTTTCGCCAGCTCGGCGAAAAAGGCTGGACGTATGACGAGAACGAGGGCCTGGCGCGTCTCGACCGGCTGGCCGAGGCGCACGAAGATGCGCTGGCGGTCGTGTTGTCGCGTTATCCGGAAGTGGTCGAAATGGCCGCACGCGACTGCGCGCCGCATCAGCTCGCGCATTATTTGCGCGACGTGGCCAATGCGTTCCACACTTATTACAACGCGCACACGTTCCTGGTCGACGATGCGGCGCTGCGTAACGCACGTCTCGCGCTGATTTCGGCCGCGCGCCAAGTGATACGCAACGGTCTGGATCTTTTGGGTGTCTCGGCGCCCGACACGATGTAGCGCAAACCATCAGGATGCCGAAGGACTACAAAAACACCCCACGTTCGTCCGCAAAGCCGGACAAGAAGCGCACTGCGCCGGTGGTGCCCAACTGGGTCTGGCTCGGCGGGATTCTGCTTGTCGGCGTCGCCATCGGGCTGGCCGCGCCACGATTGCTGGGCCTCGTGCAGCACCACGCGTCGCACCGGGCAGCGCCGCATGCCGCGGCTTCCGCGCCGGCGAAGCCGGCGCCCACCAATACGACTGCTTCCGACAAGGATGCCGCGCCGCACTTCGACTTCTACAAGCTGTTGCCGAAATTGCAGGTGGTAATCCCGAAGGAAGACAAGGACGTGCAGACCGACACGGGAAAGACGCCGGTCGCGCAGCCGGGCGCTTACGTGCTGCAGGTTGCATCGTTCCAGCACTACAGCGACGCCGACGCAATGAAGGCCAAGCTCGCGCTGCTGGGTATCGAAGCGAAGATTCAGCAGGTCAAGGTGGACAATGGCGAAAGTTGGAACCGCGTCCGCATCGGCCCGATCAGCGATCTCGCGAAGTTAAACGCAACGCGCAAAACGCTGGCCGAGCATCATATCGAGCCGTTGCTGATCCGCATAAAATAGTGCCTGGTGCTGAGTGCCCAGGACTAAGTAAAGATCGTAGCTTTAACGGTATTTCGAGGAAGAATCTCTCGCGTCCTTAGCGACGTGAAGGCGTAAGAGGAAAAGTGGGC
>DASSOO010000194.1:0-7096 GCA_035700455.1 Gammaproteobacteria bacterium | reverse complement strand
CGACAGCTTCTTGAACATCGGAGCGGTGGTGCGCGCGATGGTCGCGCCGGTGGCGGTGCCGCCGGTGAACGAAATCGCGCTGATCTTCGGGTGCTCGACCAGCGCCTGGCCGATACCGGCGCCGCGGCCATGAAGGATATTCAGCACGCCGGGCGGCAGGCCCGCATCGATGCAAAGCTGCGCGAACAGCGCGGCGGTTGCGGGCGTGATTTCCGACGGTTTGGCGACGACGCAGTTGCCGGCGGCAAGCGCCGGCGCGATCTTCCACGTGAACAGGTACAGCGGCAAGTTCCACGGCGAGATGCAGCCGACGACACCGTGCGGCTGGCGCAGCGTGTAGTTGATTGCTCCGCTTTCCATCGCATGCGATTCGCTCGCAAACTGCGTCGCTGCGCCGGCGAAAAAATGCAGGTTGGCGGCCGCGCGCGGAATGTCGACGCGTGCGGCGAGCGCGAGCGGCTTGCCGTTGTCGATGCTTTCGGCGCGCACGAGTTCGTCGTGTGCCGCTTCAACACGACCGGCAAGCCGCGTGAGCCAGTCCGCGCGCTCGGCGGACGGCAATGAAGACCAAGCGGGAAACGCCTTTTCGGCGGCCGCGACCGCGGCGGCGAGATCGTCGCCATCCGAATCGGCAGCGCGCGCGTAGACCTCGCCGGTCGCGGGTTCATAGACGTCGAGCCACGTGTCGGCAGCCGGCGGCTGCAGTTTGCCGGCGATGTAGTTGTTGAAAGTCTTCACGCTACTGTCCCGATTTTGCGGTGTCTCCGGCGGCTGCCCGCCGATCTGAAATACCCCGACCGCCGGCCGCACCCACACAGCCGACGGTAACCCAGCCGCCATCCTCGTCGAGCCTGAGCGCCGTCAGGCCGCCGCCCCAGACGCAGCCGCTGTCGAGCGCATAGACGTTGTGGCCGCTGACCGCGCCGAGCGCCGACCAGTGGCCGAAGACGATGTGGTCATCCGCCGTCTTGCGTTCGGGCACCGCGAACCATGGCAGGTAGCCGGCCGGCTGCGTACCGGGCGGGCCCTTGTGTGTGAAATCCATTGTGCCGTCGGCGGTGCAGAAACGCAGGCGCGTCAGAAAATTGACGATGGCGCGCAGCCGGTCGGTGCCCGTCAATGCGTCGTCCCAGCGCGCGGGTTTGCTGCCGTACATCTCGGCCATGAAGGCGGTCCAGTCCGGCGCGGAGAGCTGCGCTTCGACTTCGGCGGCAAGCGCAAGGGTGTCGGCGAGCGTCCACTGCGGCGCGACGCCCGCATGTACCAGTGCGTAGCCGAGATCGGGGTCGTGGTGAGCGAGCGGCTGGCGGCGCAGCCATTCGACAAGTTCGTCGCAATCCGGTGCTGCAAGGACAGAATCGATCGAATCGCCGGGCTTGGCCGCCTGCTTGCCGGTGGCGACCGCAAGCAGGTGCAGGTCGTGATTGCCGAGCACGCAGACGGCGGCACCGTCGAGGCGGCGTACGAAACGCAGGGTTTCGAGCGATTGCGGGCCGCGGTTGACGAGGTCGCCGGTGAACCACAGCCGGTCGTCCGCCGGATCGAACTTGATCCGCTCCAGCAGCCGGTTCAGCGCGTCGTAGCAACCCTGAACGTCGCCGATTGCATAAATCGCCATGATCCTGTGCGTTCTTAGTGCAGGACGCCTGGGACCGCGAGCGTGAAGGGCGGGATGTGCGCGTCGAAGTGCTCGCCCTCGTCGGTGCGCATGCGGTAACTGCCTTCCATAGCGCCAACCGGCGTTTCGAGAATCGCGCCGCTGGAATACTGGAAGCCTTCGCCCGGTTTGAGCCGCGGTTGTTCGCCGACAACGCCGGAGCCGCGAACTTCCTGGATTTTGCCGTTGGCGTCGGTAATCAACCAGTGGCGCTCAACCAGCGTTGCGGGGCGGCTTCCTTGGTTGCGGATCGTGATGGTGTAAGTGAATACGAAGCGCTGCGCCGTAGGTTCGGATTGTGCCGCTACGTAGGCGGTGGAGACGTCGACGTGGATTTCGTAAGGGGTCTCAGTCATGAGGAAGTGTCAGGCGGGCCTGAAACCTATGTTAACCGCCTTGCACGCGGACGGCGAGCACGTCGCACGGCGTGGCGCTCAGGAGCGACCGCTCGGTCGAACCGAGCATCAGCGCGAGACCGTGACGCTGATGGCTGCCGAGCACGATGAGGTCGGCGCCGATTTCTGTAGCGACTCGTACGATCTCAGTCTTGATGCCGCCAAGCACGATTTCCTGGCGCGAGTCACGCAAACCCAGGCGCCCGGCGAGTTCCGCGAGGCGCGTACGGCCGCTGGCGAGGAGTTCCGATTCAAGGTCGACCGGCGGTGGCATCAGCGCTTCGCCGGATGGGTCCATAGGGATGAATTCGACGACGTGCAGCAGCGTGATATTGGCGCCGAACGCCGCGGCGATGGCGGCTGCACGCCGGCCGATGGCGTCGCTGTCTTCGGAAAGGTCCACGGCGAGCAGGATTTGCCGGTAACTCATGGCCGTTATCCGCGGTCAGGTTCGGCGACAGTATAGGCGAGTTTGTTTGGCGCGTGTCGCGTATTTGCCGGCGCACGTCCCGGCATCTGTTTTCCGGAACGCCGTGAATACATCCCTGTAGGCTCCGCCTCGACATCCATGTCTCACACGGTCCGGAAAATCAGCTTCCGGGACATGCACCTACGCGCGTGTGGCCTTTGGTCTGTTCAACCGAGTCCACTGAGGATGCAGCTCAGCCGCCCAAAATCTTCTGGTGACAACGTTTCGGCGCGCGCACCGGGGTCGATGTCCGCGGCGGCAAACTGGCCGGCATCGACAAGGCTTTTGAGAGCATTGCGCAGGGTTTTGCGGCGCTGGCCGAAGGCGCGGGCGACAACTTCGGCGAAGCGGGCGGGGTCGCCGACGGGGAATGGGGGCGCGGGGTGGGGCGTCAGGCGCAGGAAGGCGGATTCGACTTTCGGCGCGGGGCGGAAGGCGCCGGGGCCGATGGTGAACAGCGGTTCGGGCTTGAAGCCGCGCGCGAGCATGACGGTCAGGCGGCCGTAGGCGCCGCTGCCGGGGGCGGCGCAGATGCGCTCGACGACTTCGCGCTGGAGCATGAAGTGCATGTCGTGGATAACCGCCGCCTGGTCGAGCAAATGAAAGAGCAGCGGCGTGGAGATGTTGTACGGCAGGTTGCCGACGAGGCGCAGGCGTCCGCCGTCTGCAAACCGGCTGAAGTCTGTGGTGAGAACGTCTTGCTGATGGATCACCAGCTCACCCGCACCGGCGCAACGCTCCTGCAGCAGCGGGATCACGTCCCGATCGATTTCGATCGCGTCTATGCGCCCGTGGGCGAGCAGCAGCGGCCGGGTAATTGCGCCCAGACCGGGGCCGATTTCGACAAGGCGATCGGCCGGTTCTGGCGCGATCGCGGCGACAATTTTCTCGATCGTGCCGGGATCGTGCAGAAAATTCTGGCCGAAGCGCTTGCGCGCGCGGTGCTCAGCCATGCGCGTGGCCGGCCAGTTCGAGCGCGGCTTCGACGGCGGCGAACAGGCTGCCGGCGTCGGCCCGGCCGCTGCCGGCGAGGTCGAGGGCGGTACCGTGATCGACGGAAGTGCGGATGATCGGAAGGCCCAGCGTGATGTTGACCGCGTGGCCGAAGCCGGCGTGCTTGAGCACCGGCAGGCCCTGGTCGTGGTACATCGCGAGCACGGCGTCGGCGCCTTGCAGCCGCGCCGGGGTAAAGGCCGTGTCGGCCGGCAGCGGGCCTTCGAGACGCAGCCCGCGTGCGCGCAGCTTGTCGAGCGCGGGCGCGATTACGTCGATTTCTTCGCGGCCGAGATGGCCACTTTCGCCTGCGTGCGGGTTGAGGCCGCAGACGAGAATCCGTGGTGCGGCGATGCCGAACAGGCGCCTGAGGTCGCGGTCGAGGATGTCGAGTACTTGCGTCAGGCGCTTAGTCGTAATGGCGTCGGGCACGTCGCGAAGCGGCAGATGGGTCGTTGCGAGCGCGACGCGAAGATTTCCTGCGGTAAGCATCATCACCGGCATCTGCGCGCCGGTCGCTTTGGCAAGAAACTCGGTGTGGCCGGAAAATGCAATGCTGGCATCGTTGATCGTGCCCTTGTGCACCGGTGCCGTCACCAATGCCGTGAATTCGCGGTCGAGACAGCCTTTCGCGGCGCGGCCGAGCATTTGCAATACGTAGTCCGCGTTCGCCGGATCGAGGCTGCCGGCTTCGACCGGTCGATTGAGCGCGATCGGTAGCAGCGTTACGCGGCCCGGCCGAGGCGGTATGCGCGGATCGTAAGTATCGAAAGAAACCGGCACGCCGAGATCGCGGGCGCGCGTTTCGAGAAGCATCGGATCGGCCAGCACTACCAGTTCGGCATCAAAGTGCCGCGCGGCAAGCTGGAGACAGATGTCCGGCCCGATGCCCGCCGGTTCGCCGCTCGTCACGGCGAGCCGCGGTACTGCTCTATTCGTCGGCGTCGCTCCCGGCATCGCCGTTCAGCCGGATGCTGATGTAGGCCTGGTCGCGCAGCGTGCGCAACCATTGTTCGGTCTGCTCGCGCAACTTGCGCGTGTGGATTGCGCTGTACGCTTGCCGGCGCTTGACGTCCTCCGTCTGATCCTGCTGGCGGCGCCCGAGCACCTGCACGATGTGCCAGCCGAACTGGGTCTGGAACGGCTCGCTGATCTCGTTGACTTTGAGCTTGTCCATGACCTGCTGGAACTTTGGCACGACCTGGCCGGGATTCAGCCAGCCGAGGTCGCCGCCCTCAGTTGCCGAGCCCGGGTCGTTCGAATATTTTTTTGCCAGGTCGGCGAAGCTCGCGCCGTGCTCGATTTCGCCGCGAATCTTTTCGAGGTGCTTTTTCGCGTCTTCATCGCTGACCAGCAAGTTGGTGCGGATCAGGATATGGCGTGCGTGCGTCTGCGTGACAACGACGTGATGCTCGCTGCGTTTGTCGGCGAGCTTGACGATGTGGTAGCCGTTGGCATCGCGAATCGGCTGCGAGATGGTTCCCGGCTGCATCGACAGGATGGCGTCGGCGAGGCTCGCCGGCAACTCCGAGCCGCGCAGCCAGCCGAGATCACCGCCATGCAGCGCTTCCTGGCCGTTGGAGACGGCGACGGCGGTCGATGAGAAATCGGCACCGCCCTGCAGTTTCTTGTAGATTTCGTCGGCCTTGGCTTTTACCTTTTGCACCTGTTCCGGCGTCGGCTGCTGCGGCAGCGTCAGAAGAATCTGGTACAGATGGTATTGTGTGTCCCCGTGGCCTTGTTGCGCTTGCTGGGCGAGGTACTGGTCGATTTCCGCCGGCGACACGAACACGTGATCGTCGACCGCATGCTGACGAATCTGCCGCTCGATTAATTGCGTACGGATCTGGTCGCGGAATTCGTCGTAACTGAGGCCCTGCGCGGCCAGCTTGGCCGGCATCTCGTCAAGTGTGAAACCGTTCTGTTGGGCGATCTGCGCCAGCGTCTGGTTGACCGTGTCGTCGGAAACCTGAATGCCCTTGTTTTTCGCCGCCTGCAATTCGAGCTGGGTCGTGATCATGTGATCCAGCACCTGGTGCCGTAACACGTCGTCGGACGGCAGCGTGGTGTTGTGTTGCGCGAGCTGCTGCTTGATCAGTTGCGTTTGGCGGTCGAGTTCCGACTGCAGGATGACGCCGTCGTTGACGACTGCGACGATGCGGTCGAGCGGCGTGCCCTTATCGGCGAGCGAACTTGTCGCCGGCTCCGGGGTGGCCGTCGCCGGGTTCGGCATATTTGCCGCAGAAGCCGCAAAGCCGGCGGCCAATATCAAAAAGAGCGCCAGTGCGCTCCGCTTAATCGACATGAATGCTCCGTCAGTCGGTTTCGTAGCCTAGGATACCACGCTGGAGGAAGTCCTCGATCTGGCGACCGAGGCGCCCCAGCCCTTTCAATTGCAGTTCGAAATACAGCGCCGAACGCAGCTTGCCGTCCGGTGCCAGATAATGACGGTCGACGAACAGCATTGCCCAGCAGCAGTTCTCGTATTCGAGGCCGGCGAAAGTTTCATGCGTTGCCTGGTCCGAAAGCGAGTAATTCCAGCGGCCGACAAAACGCCAATTCCGTGTGACGGGCCATGCCAGCGACACATCGGTTTCTTCGAGCTGCCCGCGACGGTAGCGGTAGCCGAGGTTAACCACCTGCCGCGCAGCCGGCTGGTAGGACAACTGGAATTCGCCAACGTCGTTCTGGCGCGTGGTCGGGTTCCACTGCCAGTCCATCTGCGACGACCAACGGTCGTTGATGTTGAAGCGCAGTTCGCCGACGAGATCGGAAGTCGGCCGCGTGTCGATGGACTGCCCCGGCAGCGTCACACGGCGGTCTTCGAAATAATGAATTTGACCGATGCTCGCGGCGAGAAGTTCCTTGCCCGTGTTGGGCCGGATGAAGCGCGTTGTCAGTGCATAGCTGACCTGATTGGCGTCGCCGAGCCGGTCGGTGCCGATGAAGCGGTTGTCGGAAAACAACTGCACGAAGTTGAAGTCGGCGCCGTGGGTATCGAAGATCGGGATGTCGCGCTGGTCGTGGTAAGGCACATATAAGTAGAACAGGCGCGGCTCCAGTGTCTCGATCAAGTTGCCGGCACTGTCGGCGTTGCGCTCAAACACGAGCCCGCCGTCGAGGCTCAGGATCGGCGCGGCGCGGCCGATCCGCGTCGGCTGCATCGGATCGCTGACGTTAAACAGGCTGTATTCCGTGAGATCGAGTTTTGCCGCCGGCTGCAGATAGTATCCGGATGTGCCGAGCGTGTAGTCGATGCCCGGTTGGATGTGCAACCGGTCACCGTTGATCTGCGGCTTGCCGTTGATGAGGCCCGGATACTGGAAACGGACCAGTTCGCTGTTGAAACCGTAATCGAGCCGGTAGTCGGTTACCGGCGCCTGCCATGCGAGCGTGATGTCGGGGAGCTCGCGATACGGCGTGCGTACGCCGAAGGTCTGGTAACTGATCAGGTCCGTGCCGAACGACCAGTTCATGTCGTTGTAACTGGTACCGATGTCGGAGCGCAACTGCACCGTCGAGGTCTCGGCGAGGCTGTTGCCGAAATCCTGGAAATACTCGCCGTCGCTGACGTGGTTCAGG
>DASSOO010000193.1:0-6274 GCA_035700455.1 Gammaproteobacteria bacterium | reverse complement strand
GAGGCGGTCGCGGATGTTCGGCGAAAAAGCGGCACGCCGCAGCACCGCGCCCATTTCGTCGCACACGGCGGAAAGGCGCGCGGAGAAAAGGCTGAGGTCGATGGCGTCCAGCGTCAGTCTCCGCGCTCGCGCGCACGCTCGGGTAGCGCGCGCACAACTTCCCATTGCTCGTCCGCACTCATGAACGGCCAGCGCTGGATTTCACTCACGTGACGATGGCAACCGATGCAGATCTCATCGTCGTCGAGCGTGCACACGCCCACGCATGGCGACGGTGGGCGTCGCGCAAGTTCTGCATATGGATCTTCGGCGGCTTCGTCCACGGTATTCGAAAAAGCGTGCAGGAGCGGCTCGAACGCGACCTCTTGCCCGTCGAGGAAATCGCGGTTGAAGCCACTCCTGCTGCAGTTATTCAGCGCGAAAAGTTCTTCGCGACGAAATCCCAGTTACAGATGTTCCAGAACGCCTTGAGGTAATCCGGGCGCGCGTTACGATAGTCGATGTAATAGGCGTGCTCCCAGACATCGCAGGTCAGCAGCGGAATGTCGCGGCCTTCGCGGACCGGGTTGTCGGCATTGCCGGTCTGCGAAATGCCGAGCGAGCCGTCGGGCTTCTTGACGAGCCACGCCCAGCCGGAGCCGAACAGCGCGCCGGCCTTTTCGTTGAACTCGGACTTGAAGGCATCGAGCGAACCGAAGGCCTGGTTGATTGCCTGCGCGAGGTCGCCCTGTGGCTGCGCGCTTTTCGGCGTCAGGCAGTTCCAGTAGAAATTATGGTTCCAGACCTGACCGGCCTGGTTGAACATCTTGCCCGAGGACTTCTTGACGATTTCCTCGAGCGACATGTTTTCGAATTCGGTGCCGGGAATGAGCTGGTTCAGCGTGTCGACGTATTTCTTGTGATGCTTGCCGTGATGGTATTCCAGCGTCTCTTTCGAAATGTGCGGCGCAAGCGCGTCCAGGTCGAAAGGAAGCTTGGGCAATTCGTGTGCCATGGTCGTCGTCTCCTTTTTTGTTGGTGCGAAACGAGGGGAATCCCGCCAGTGTAAACCTCGCTTCGCGCGGCAGGCAAGCGCGCCAGCCGCTATAATGGCGCACCTTTCCGGATGCGGAGCAACGCGATGGCGGCGGCCACGAACAACCTTCCTGCAGACCTCGTCGTAACGGTGCGGCGGGCGCTCGAAGAAGACATCGGCAGCGGCGACCTTACGGCGTCGCTGATCGACGCGGACGCGCGCGCGACGGCGCGGGTGATCTCGCGCGAGGCTGCGGTGCTTGCCGGCGCACCATGGTTCGACGCGGTATTTGCCGAGATCGATCCGGCGGTCGAAGTCGAATGGCTGCGCCGTGACGGCGATGCGGTTGCGCCCGACGAAACGCTGTGCCGGATCGCCGGTCCCGCGCGCGCGATCCTGACGGGCGAGCGCACCGCGCTCAACTTTCTGCAACTGCTGTCGGCGGTGGCAACCGCGGCGCGCCGCTACAGCGAAGCCGTCGCCGGCACGAATTGCCGCATTCTCGATACGCGCAAGACGCTGCCGGGGCTGCGCAGCGCGCAGAAATATGCGGTGTGCGTCGGCGGCGCCGTCAATCACCGCATGGGCCTTTACGATGCGGTCCTGATCAAGGAAAACCACATCATCGCAGCCGGCGGCGTGGACGCGGCAATTGCCGCGATTCGCGCGCGCCATCCGGAAGTGCCGGTCGAGGTCGAAGTCGAAACGCTCGATCAGCTCGACGAGGCACTTTCCGCCGGGGCGGACACGGTACTGCTCGACAATTTCAGCAACCGCGAAATGGCCGCGGCGGTCGAACGCACCGCCGGACGCGCGAAACTGGAAGCCTCCGGCGGCGTGGAGCTCGATGCGCTGCGTGCGATTGCCGCCACCGGCGTCGATTTCATCTCGGTGGGCGCGCTGACGAAGCACGTGCGCGCGATAGACCTGTCGATGCGGTTCACGCTGAAATAACGGCGCTTCGTGGTATTCTCGTAGATCGCGAATAAACATAACGAGTTCGGTAACGGAGGTTTCAATGGCAGCAGCGATCGCCTGGAGCGTCGCAGTCGTCGCCGGTCTGTGGGCGCTGGCGTTTTTCCGTGCGCGACTATGGCAGTGGACCGCCGTCGCGGCAGTGGGATTGCTGCTGTACGGCTTCACGATGGGCGCGCCGGTCGCAGGCTGGGTGATCTTCGCGGTCGCCGCCGTGCTGCTGAACGTGCGCCCGATCCGCCGCATCGTCATCGGCAACCGCCTGTACGCCTGGTTCCGCAGTGTGCTGCCGCCGATTTCGGCGACGGAGCGGATTGCGCTCGACGCCGGCAACACCTGGTGGGACGGCGATCTGTTCAGCGGCCGTCCCGACTGGCACAAGTTGCTCGCAAACCCGGCGCCGATGCTGAGCCCGGAGGAGCAGGCGTTTCTCGACGGCCCCGTCAACGAACTGTGCGCGGTGCTCGATGACTGGCAGATCACACACGAGCTCAACGACCTGCCCGAGGAAGCCTGGCGGCTGATAAAGCGCCACAAATTTTTCGGCATGATCATCCCGCGCGAGTACGGCGGCCACGGCTTTTCGGCGCTGGCGCATTCGGCGGTGGTCATGAAAATCGCAACGCGCAGCCTCTCGGCGGCGGTAACCGTAATGGTGCCGAATTCGCTGGGCCCGGGCGAGCTCCTGCTGCATTACGGCACCGACGAACAGAAGCGCCACTATCTCCCGCGCCTCGCAAGCGGCGAGGAAATCCCCTGCTTCGCGCTGACGAGTCCGGTCGCCGGCTCGGACGCCGGCGCGATTCCGGATTTCGGCATAGTCTGCAAGGACGAGTTCGAGGGCAGGGAAACCCTCGGTTTCCGGGTGAGCTGGGAGAAGCGCTACATCACGCTCGGGCCGGTCGCGACCGTGCTCGGCGTCGCATTCAAGGCATACGATCCGGACCACCTGCTCGGCGACAAAACCGACCTCGGCATTACGCTCGCGCTGATTCCGACGACGACGCCGGGCGTCGAAATCGGCAAGCGCCATTATCCGCTCAACGCATCGTTCCAGAACGGTCCGACCTCCGGCCGCGACGTATTCATACCGATGGAACACCTGATCGGCGGCACGCAGTGGATCGGCCAGGGCTGGCGCATGCTGATGAACTGTCTCGCGACCGGCCGCGCGATTTCGCTGCCGGCGCTGGGCACTGCCGCCGGCAAGGCCGCGAGCTGCACGACCGGCGCCTATGCGCGCATCCGCAAGCAGTTCCGCACACCGATCGCGAACTTTGAAGGCGTCGAAGAGGCGCTTACGCGCATCGCCGGCACGACGTACCGCATGGAGGCCGCAAGGCGCATGACCGCCGGCGCGCTCGATCTCGGCGAACGGCCGTCGGTGCTGTCGGCGATCCTGAAATATCACCTCACCGAAGGCATGCGTATCGTGCTCAACGACGCAATGGACGTGCACGGTGGCCGCGGCGTAATGCTCGGCCCGCGCAATTATCTTGCGCGCGCGTATCAAGCCGTGCCGATCAGCATTACCGTCGAAGGTGCGAACATTCTTACGCGCAGCATGATCATCTTCGGCCAAGGCGCGATCCGCTGCCATCCGTACCTGCTTGCGGAAATGGAAGCGGCGGCCAATCCGGACGCGCAGGCCGGTGCGGCGGAATTCGACCGCGCGCTGTTTTCGCATATCGGTTTCACGATCAGCAACGCCGCGCGCAGCCTGCTCGGTGCGCTGACGCGGGGATTGTGCTTCAGGACGCCGAACGCCGGTCCGGTGACGAAGTACTACCGGCAACTGTCGCGCATGAGTGCGGCATTCGCGTTTACGGCGGATGTTGCGTTGCTGATGCTCGGCGGTGAAATGAAGCGCAAGGAAAAGCTTTCCGCGCGCTTCGGCGACATCCTGAGTCACTTGTACCTTGCGTCCGCTGTGCTGAAAGGCTTCGAAGACCAGGGCCGGCCGGCCGCGGACTTGCCGCTGGTTGAATGGGCGCTTCAGGATTCGCTCGCGACGATCCAGTCGCGGTTTCACGCGATTTTCAGGCACTTCCCGTCACGCATCGTCGGCTGGCTCGTGCGCATGCTGGTGATGCCGCTCGGCGGCGGCTACACGCCCCCGCGCGATGACCTTGGACGTGCAGTTGCACGCATCATTACTGCGCCGAGCGCGGCGCGCGATCGCCTGACGCGCGGCATGTACATCACCGACGATCCGCGCGACCCGGTCGGACGGCTCGAAAACGCGCTCACGCTGATCGTCGCGGCGGAACCGATTGAAAAGCGGTTGGAAACGGAATTCAAGGTGCGGCTCAAGTTCGACAACTACGAACGGCACGTCAAGACCGGCGTCGAACGCGGCGTGATCACGGAAGACGAAGCCGAGGCCGTGCGCGCCGCCGAAGCCGCGCGTCACGACTGCATTCTGGTGGATGAATTCGAAGCCGCGCCCGCCGAGCGGCAGGCTGCACACATTGCCGAAGCAGTTGCCGAACAGGCATAGCTCATCGGCGAAACCTGGTCGAACGCAGACGTACGCGGCGGAAGTTATTTTCCGGACGGCCCCCGACATGGAAGTCGGGGTAAAGCCTACAGGAATGTATTCACGGCGCTCCGGAAAATAGCGGCCGCGGCAGACGCCGCCATTCCGGCGACAAACCTTCGCGCGACTCCGCTTACACTGCCTGCGGCTCGACCTTCCGGCGTGCCGGTGCGCGGCTGGCGCCCATCCATTTCATCAACCCGCCGATAATCGCGAGCGTCAGCACGTAGAAGATCAACTGCATCGCCGACGGCCGCGGATCGTAGCCGATCAGCACGTGCAGCATCGATCCGAAGATGCTGTGGTCGGTGAGGATCGCTGAAGTGTTCCAGACATTGTTCTTGATCGCCGGCAGGAAGCCGGCCTGGGAAAGATATGCCGCCGCGCGCGAAGCCATGCCCGCCGCAAGCAACAGGATCAGCCAGCCGGTGGTACGGAACAGGTGACGCACCGGAATCCTCAGCAGGCCGAAGTACAGTACCGCTCCGGTGGCAACACCGAGCAGCACGCCGATAACGCCGCCGACAAGCATCGGCATGCCCTGCCCGCCCGCCGCGGCAATGCCGTACAGGAACAGCACGACTTCCGAACCTTCGCGCAGCACAGCAAGCGCGGTCACCACGAATAATACCGATAATGACCGGCGACCGGCGGCGATGTCGCGGCCTACCTCGTTAATGTGGTTTGCGAGCTGCTTGCCATGGCGCGACATCCAGACGTTGTGCCAGCCGAGCATGATTACGGCGATAAACAATACCGCCGCTTCAAAAATTTCCTGGCCGCGGCCGGAAGCCGCCGCCGCAATTTCGCCCGTCAATGCGGCAACCCCGCAGGCACCGGCGACACCCGCGATGATGCCCAGACTTACCCAGATTCCGCGTTTCGGCGTGCCCTTGACCGCGGCAAGCACCACGCAGATTACGAGTGCGGCCTCCAGAACCTCCCTGAAAACGATGATCGCCGTTGGCAGCATGGACAATATCCTTTTATTAATGTGTGTCGTCGAACCGGCGACAAGAATGTAAATGCGATTGATTCTTATTAGAGACTAGGCCGGGGAGCGGTGTCAAGGGCCGGCGCGCGGGAGCGCCGGCTGGGGGCTGGGGGCTGGGGGCTGGGGGCTGGGAAAATATCAGCCTAGTCCGGTCCGTGCTTAATACCTCTTCTTCTCTTACCGCTAACCACTAACCACTGGCCACTGGCCACTGGCCACTGGCCAATCCATCAATCCCGGGCTATCCGGCACTGACTGCTATACTTCGCATTTTTCGAGCGACACCATGAAAAACGCAATCCTCGTCACCGGGGGCGCCGGCTACATCGGCAGCCATGTCGTGCGCCAGCTTGGGGATGCCGGCGAAGACGTCGTCGTACTCGACGATCTTTCGACGGGTTTCGCGTCAGCAGTGCTGCACGGGCAACTGGTCGAGGGCAGCACCGGCGACAAGCGCCTCGTCGGCGAATTGCTGCGCAAGTACAACGTCGATACGGTAATGCATTTTGCCGCCAAGACGATCGTGCCGGAGTCGGTGGCCGACCCGCTCAAGTACTATCGGAACAACACCTGTAACACCGAAGCGCTGCTTGAATGCTGCACCGAAGCCGGTGTCAGGCACTTTGTGTTCTCATCGACCGCTGCGACCTACGGCGTCCCCGCGGAAGGCGTCGCACGCGAAGACACGCCGACTGCACCAATCAATCCGTACGGTACCTCGAAGTTGATGTCGGAATGGATGCTGCGCGAC
>DASSOO010000192.1:0-4303 GCA_035700455.1 Gammaproteobacteria bacterium | reverse complement strand
GTACTAATCCTGGCTTGCTGCCTGATTCTCTCTTCAACGGGACTGGCGCCCAACGCCTGTGCCGCCGACGACGGCGATCTGACGGGCCTGATGAAGCCCGGCCTTTGGGAGACGACGTACCGCTCCGACATGCCGGGCACGGAAAGTATGCCGCCGCGAAAAAGCAAAGAGTGCGTGACCGCGGAAAAGATCGCCAACTTCAAAAAGAATATCGTCGGCCAGATGCAGAATTCAGAGTCGCACGCGACCATCAAGGCTTTCAGCGTGGACGGCAACCGACTGCATTTCGAGGCGGCGGGCGACGACGAAGGGACCCATGTCGACACCGTCATGGACTACGTGTTTACCAGCCCGACGACCTATAAAGGCCACATGACGATGACCATGACGGGCGCGCACGCGATGAAACTGTCGACGGAAATGAGCGGCCGGCGCCTTGGCGACTGCAGCGGCGCCAGCGGCGATCAATAGCGTCGTGCAAACATGATTCGATCATTCGCGGCACTGCTGCTGGTCCTGCCTGCCCTGGTCTTCCCACACGCTGCGGCTGCCGCCAATGGCAACCCGTATGCGGCGGTTCTGGCGGCGCTCGGAGCCGGAGCCTGCGGCAGTCGGAACCAGGCTGCGCTGGCCGCACTTCCAGCGGCCGCGCCCGACGCGGCGGCCATGCCGGACCTGCTGTCGCAACTTCAGGACGATTATGCTGCCAGGGAAGGCCGGCAGCACATCGAGGCGCTGAAACAGGCATTTCACCAAACCGGCGCCGACAACCTCGATGACCTGGGGGCGGTGCTGTACATGACGGGCCACCTGAAAGCCTCGATCTACACGTTTGCGCAACTGGCGCAGCAGTTTCCCGACAGCGCCAACGCCTACACCAACCTCGGCGCCGCACTCAACGACGCCGGCGACTATACGAATGCCGTCAAAGTATTGCGCTACGCGCTCAAGCTCGACCCGGCCGACGGCATCGCCGCCAGCAATCTCGCAATCGTCTACGCCCGCCTCGGCGACCGCAAAACCGCTGCCGCTATGCTCAACGCGTCGCTCAAGACATTGCCCGGTCAGCTCGAGGCCAACCTGGCGCTGGCGGAGCTGGCGCGTTGCGCCAATGACCCGAAGCGGGCAACGCGAGCTGTCCGGCGGGCGCAAAAGATCAAACCGACGAAGCGCGGTCGCAAGATAATCAAGCAGATTGCCGCCGGCACGGACAAGCCGGACGGTTGGGTCGACGCCGACAGCTTCAGCGAACCACCGCCGGCCGGCCCGGCGCCAGACGTGGCGCACCCGCCGGCCTTTCCGGACAAGGCTGCCAATTACGCCCGCTGGGTGCGCCCCGTCAGCCAGGCCATGCTGGAAATGACCCGCGACGAGGGGACACTGCTGCGGAGCGCGGCGGCGGTGGGCATCGGCAATATACCGGACAACGGCCTCACGGCGCACCAACTGAACATGCAACAGATGGCGCGCACGCTGAGGGGCCAGAGCCGGACGCTCTATTACATCTCTCAGGATGCGGAGTTCGAGCATTTCATCAATCTGGCCGACGTTTACAGTGACCGGATCGCCGCTGCCGGCATTCCGTTCGAGGAACAGGGGGAACGCAATGCCGACATCCTTTCCGAACTGGACGATCAGGATTTTCTGGCCTACGGCGCCAACGCCATGAAAGTGTTTTGCGCGCGCTACACCGACGCTGAAACGAGGGCGTATGCCGGCTTCAAATCGGCCTACGCGCAGGAATTTGATGCCGTCTCCGGCCTCATCATCGAATACTACAAGCGCAGCAACGCATTGCTGGCCGAGTTTTCCGACCCGGACGATGCCAGGGCGCTGGACCTGTGGCGGCGCTCGCAAGTCAAGGGATGGGAAGCGAACCTCTGGGCAGACGCTGCCAATGCCTACGCCATCACCGCCTATGGAATCTGCGGCGACCAGTCGGCAGCGCAGAAAGGCAAGCCGGATGCCGGCAACCTGCCCGCCGGCAAAGGCGGCAAATGCAATGTCAACCTGGGGATCGACATCGGCCTGTTTGCGGTATCGGTCGACTGCAAGAAGTTCGAAATATCCGGAGGCGAAGGACTCGTTGGTACCTTCGACTGGGATTACAAAAATAAAATCGGAACCGTCTATCTTGGCGTCGGCGCCAGCGCCGGCGGCCAGATCAACCTCGGCGCGGCCAGTGTCGGACCGGAGCTTGGCGGCGAGGTCGGCGTCACGTTCACTTTCGACGGCCGCAACGGCGATTTCCTTGACGGCGGTGTGTACGGCAAGGGCGAAGCCAAGCTGTTCAACACGCCGATGACCACCGGGAACGGCCTGGCGCAAAACGTCGATGCCAGCGCCAGCGCTACCTGGACCGTCGCAAATGGTCTCGACACGACTTAGGGAGGCTGAAGATGCGGTTGACACATATTATTGCAGCGGTGGCCTGCGGCATGACTTCCTGCCTGGCTTCGCCCGCCGCTCTCGCGCAAGACGATGACCTCATGGTCAAGGCGCCGGTGGGCACGCTCACCTACACGATCGTGCTTACCGGCCACCTCAACGCGGCTTCACCCCAGGATTCGCCGGCCAAGCAGCAATTTCACGACATCGTCGATATCCACCGCGTCCTCAAGGTGAGCACCACGATGTTCCGAGTGCCGAAAGCCTCCGATGCCGATTGTGGCCGGGCTTGCGGCGACGATTGGGAAATGCGGCTGCTGAAAGAGTTCCACGCCAGTCAGGTGGCGCAATGCGGCAGCGATCCCATCTGCAGCCACAACTTTTACCAGGAGCATGGAAACCTGCTCGTGCGACGGAGGATCGTCAGCAGCCTGCAACGCCTGGCGAAAGGGGGGCCGGTCTGGTCTCGGATGCAGCCCTGCACCGCCACCTTGACTGTCAACGATAACGAAACGCTCACCCGCTACGTCTACGCAGACGAAGCCGGTACTGACGAGGATCCCGGCCTCGTCACCAATAAAGGCAACCGGACCGGCAGCGTAAAAGACGCCGATTGCGATGAGGTGCTCGACACGAATTACGCCCTCTACCTGGGCCCGAAAGATATCGACCCGGATGTTCCGGGCTACGACCCCGGATATGTCTTTCAGCTCCCGCCGTTCAGCATTCCCGTCGTTCTGAACCGCTACGGCAATCCACCCGAGGATGGCGGCTTCGCCGGCGCTATTTACTCCAAGATTCGTGACAATGCGATCCGGTTGGGCCATATCTTCGGCCCATCGCTGCCGCGGCCGGTAGCCGGTCAGCCGTACAGCGGCAAGCGACACATCGATCACCTGTTCAAGGCCATGAATACGCCTGTGTTCCATCAAAACCGGCCCATGACGGTAAGCGCCGACATCAGTTGGCGCTTTATGCCAGTCAAATGATCCGACACCAGAGGAGACATTGCATGAATATGTACGACGCGGATACAAATGGCGCCGGCACCGCGCCGGCTTTCATCCGGCTGGCAGCGGCTTTTTTTGCGCTGTTTGCAGGTGTCGCCGCGATGTCGTCGGCATTCGCCGCTGATCAGGGCGAGGCCGCGATGCACACGCCGCTCACGATGGAAAATTTGCGCGCGTTTGTTGCGGCCAGTGCCAACTTGCAAGCCGTCGCTGCCAAACATCCCGAGCTGGAAGACCGGATATCGGCTGGCGTGGATGAGTCATTCCAGCAGTCCGTCGAACGCTTCCAGGAGCCGCATTTGAAGAAGGCGCTGGCCGATGCGGGACTGACGCCCGTCGAGTACGCCACGCTCGACTATGCACTCATCAATGCCGCGCTTGGGATGATCTACAAGAAGTCATCCGGAGGGGAACTCGACAAAGTCTATGACCGGCACAACGTCGAGTTCCTGGAAACGCACAAAAAAGAATTAGAGCAATTGAAAAAAGAATACGGCCTGCAAGACGACTAGGAACGGCGCCGTGATGCAGTAGCTAAAGTTCGCGAATAGCGGTTGCGACCGGCAGGCGCGCGGCGCGAATCGCTGGCAGCAGACCGCCGACGAAGCCCATGATGAGTGCGTAAATGATACCGGCGCCGATCAGCGCCGGCGTCACCGCGAACTCGAATACGACCTGGCTGAACTGGTTCATCGTGCTTGCCTGAAAGCCATTGAACGCCATGTAGGCGACCAAACCACCCAATGCGCCGCCCGCGAGCCCGAGCAGCGAGCCTTCCAGCAACACCGAACTCAGGACGGCCGAGCGGCCGAAACCGAGCGCGCGCAAGGTCGCGATCTCGCGGCCGCGGTCCGAGACAATCGTGTACATCGTGTTGATCGCGCCTAATATCGCACCAATGCCCA
>DASSOO010000191.1:0-3772 GCA_035700455.1 Gammaproteobacteria bacterium | reverse complement strand
ATTCCCAGGCGCCGCCCAGCAGCATGATGCCGAGCACGAGCCCGACCAGCCACTGCGGTGCGAACAGCACCAGCGCCGCGACCAGCGGAATCGCGATCAGCGCAGTCAGCAGGCGCTGCTTAAGCACAGGAAAATTCCGTGGAATGGCCCACAGTACGGCCTCCAGGCCGGAGGATCAGTGAAGGTTCGGCGATCGACGATGCCAGACCTCATGACGCCGGTTGAAATGCGGCTAAACCTCGAGCAACTCGGCTTCCTTGTCCGCGAGAACTGATTCGACGTCGGCGATGAAACGATCCGTCAGCTTCTGCACTTCATCCTGCGCGCGGCGGTCATCATCCTCGCTGATCTGCTTGTCCTTGAGCAAGCCCTTCAGATCGGCCAGCGCGTCGCGGCGGATATTGCGAATCGCAACGCGGGCGCCCTCCGCTTCGTTGCGCACCACCCGCACCAGTTCGCGGCGGCGCTCCTCGTTGAGCGGCGGCAACGGCACGCGAATGACAGTGCCGGCCGTGGCGGGATTAAGACCCAGGTCGGCCGTCATGATCGCCTTCTCGATCGCGGGCACCAGGGTCTTGTCCCACGGTGTCACGGTCAGGGTGCGCGCGTCCGCAACGCTGATGTTCGCCGCCTGCGAGATCGGTACCTCGCTGCCGTAATAGGACACCATGACGTGGTCGAGCAGGCTGGTATGCGCACGGCCGGTGCGCACCTTGGCGAGGTCGTCGCGAAACGTCGCGATGCTTTTCTTCATCCGTTCGCCGGCGTCTTTCTTGATGTCGTTGACTGTTTTCATTATCAGACTCCGTTCTCAACCGTCGTACCGATGTCGGTCGCGCCACAAACGATCTTGACCAGGTCGCCCGGGCGTCCGAGATCGAACACGCGCAACGGCAGATTGTGGTCGCGACACATGACGATCGCCGTCGCGTCCATCACCATCAGCTTGTCGGCCAGCACCTGGTCGAAGTTCAGCCGGTCGTAACGCTTCGCGTCCGGCTTTTTCTTGGGGTCCGCAGCGTACACGCCGTCGACCTTGGTCGCCTTGAGCAGCAGTTCGGCATTGATTTCGATCGCACGCAATGCCGCGGCGGTGTCCGTCGTGAAAAACGGATTACCGGTACCCGCCGCAAAAATCACGACGCGTCCCTTTTCGAGGTGGCGCACCGCGCGGCGGCGGATGTAATCCTCGCAGACCTCGTTGATGCGCAGCGCCGACATCACCCGCGAATGCGTGCCGATGCGCTCCAGCGCGTCCTGCATCGCCAGCGCGTTGATCACCGTCGCCAGCATCCCCATATGGTCTGCGGTGACGCGGTCGACGCCGGATCCGGCCAAACCCGCGCCGCGGAAAATGTTGCCGCCGCCGATGACCACGCCAACCTCGACACCCAGCTCAATCACGTCGCGGATTTCGCCGGCGAGGCGCTTGATCACTTTCGGGTCGATGCCGTAGTCGGCGTCGCCCATCAATGCCTCGCCGCTCAGCTTGAGCAAGATTCGCTGGTACTGGGCGGTGCCGGGCATGATGCGTTTCCTGAACTCAGCCCTGGCCTTTGACCTGTGCCATGACTTCGTCGGCGAAGTTGGCGGACTCTTTCTCGATGCCCTCGCCGACTTCGTAGCGGACGAAGCCGAGCACCTTCGCGCCGGCATCGGCAAGCAGCTTGCCGACGCTCTTGTCCGGGTCCTTGACGAACGGCTGGCCGACGAGCGCGACCTCATTGAGGTACTTGCGCATGCGGCCCTCGACCATCTTTTCGACGATCGCCGCCGGCTTGCCGCTTTCCGCCGCCTGGGCCGCAAAAATTTCACGCTCCTTGGCAACGACTTCGGCCGGTACGTCTTCCGGACTGACGCATACCGGCCGGCTCGCGGCGATATGCATTGCGATGTCGCGCGCAAGCTCCTCATCGCCACCTTCAAGGCTGACGATCACGCCGATGCGCCCGCCGTGCACGTAGGCGCCGATATTGTCGCCGTTGAGGCTCTCGAGCCGGCGCAATTGCACGTTCTCGCCGACCTTGGCGACCAGCCACTGGCGGCCTTCCTCGACGGTCTTGCCGTAAGCTGTCGTGGCGGCCTTCAGCGCCTCGGCATCATCGACGCCGTCCTCGAGCGCAACCTTGGCGACCTCGTCGGCGAACTTGCGGAAGTTTTCGTCCTTGGCGACGAAGTCGGTTTCCGAGTTGATCTCGACCAGCACCGCCTTGCCCGGCCGCTGCCCGAGCACAATCAAGCCCTCGGCCGCGACCCGGCCGGCCTTCTTGTCGGCCTTGGCTAGGCCTGCCTTGCGCATTTCTTCGACCGCGGCTTCCAGGTCGCCGTTGGTCGCCACCAGCGCTTTCTTGCATTCCATCATGCCGGCGCCGGTGCGTTCGCGCAGTTCCTTGACCTGCGCGGCGGTTATTCCTGACATCTCAACTCCTGAATTGCGTTCTTACCTTCTTCCCAGAGGGAGAAGCTACATCAGCCGAACCGCTGGTTCAGCCTGCTGAGCCTGGAGTTTCCGGCAAGGCGGGGCGCCCTGTCGGAAACGCGCCGATGAGGGAGTTTAATTCCCTCACCGACGATTACTCGGCGTCGTCGCCCCCGTCTTCGACAGGCTTCTTGTGCGCTGCCTTACGGGTACCCGCCTTTTTCTTCGCGACCGGCGCGGTCTCGACTTCGGCCTCGGCGTCTTCGACCGCTACTGCCGCAGCGGCGGCGGCTTCAGCTTCCGGGACGTCTGCAGCCGCCTCGAGCTTCGCCGCTGCTGCCTCGGGCTTCGCCGCCGCCTTGGCCGCACGCGGCTTGGCCTTGGCGGCCGGCTTGCGGGCCGGGCGGCGGGAGGCGGTCTTCTTGCCGCGCAGCTTCGGATTGCCTTCCTCGTCGAGCTCGACGAATTCGTCGCCCTCGCCGCCAATCTGGGGAATCATGTCCTTGCCGAGAACGACCGCGTCGGCAACGCCGGCAGCGTACAACTGGATCGCGCGAATGGCGTCGTCGTTGCCGGGAATGACGTAATCGATGCCGTCGGGCGAGTTGTTGGTGTCGACGACGGCGACGATCGGGATGCCGAGCTTGTTGGCCTCGCTGACAGCGATCTTTTCATAGCCCACGTCGATGACGAACAGCGCGTCCGGCAACCCGTGCATGTCCTTGATGCCGCCGAGGCTGCGTTCCAGCTTGGCCATTTCGCGGCGCAGACCGACGACTTCCTTCTTGATCAGCCGGTCGAAGGTTCCGTCGCCGGCCATGGTTTCGAGTTCCGACAGGCGCCTGATCGACTGGCGGATCGTCTTGTAGTTGGTCAGCATGCCGCCGAGCCAGCGGTGGTTGACATACGGCATGCCGCAGCGCTCGGCCTCCTTGACGATCACATCGCGCGCGGCGCGCTTGGTACCGACGAACAGGATCGTACCGCCGTCGGCCACCAGGCGCGAGACGTAGTTCATCGCCTCGTTGTAGGCCGGCAGCGTCTGCTCGAGGTTGATAATGTGGATTTTGCTGCGCTCGCCGAAGATGTAAGGGGCCATCTTCGGGTTCCAGAAACGCGTCTGGTGGCCAAAATGCACACCGCATTCCAGCATCTGGCGCATGGATACGTTCGCCATGATCTTTAAACTCCTGATTTGGGGTTGAGCCTCCATACGTCCCATGCCGCAACTCCGTTCGGGACGGAGCACCCGGCGACATGTGCCGGCGTATGTGAGAAGTTAATAACGACGCGGGGGTTTATCCCGCCGACGTTTGCTAAAAAAGAGCGCGCTTTATACCATAGCGCGGCTGA
>DASSOO010000190.1:0-3547 GCA_035700455.1 Gammaproteobacteria bacterium | reverse complement strand
AGTCCCCAGCCCCCAGCCCCCGGAACCCCCCTAAAACGTCACCACGTCCCCGATCACGATCTGGTACGAAGAAATCCCATTCGGCCGCACCAGCGGCACGGCGACCACCATCGTAATAACGTTCGCGAACGCGCTGCGCAGGTTGCCGAGCCGCAAGCCGAAACCGGCGTCGCTGTAGACGCGGCTCCAGTCCCGGCCGCCGACCCGCCTTACCTGGCCTGCGTCAACGAATGCCACGTAGCCCAGTTGGAACGTCTGCCAGATGTCGGTGGCGGTGGCGATACGGTCTTCGAAAGTCGCCTGCCAGCGGCGGTCGCCGGCACGGAAATAATTCGGGTATCCGCGCATGCCGGACAAGCCTCCGAGATAAAGCTGATCCTCCGGGTCCGGCCGCAATTGCCAGTCGTAAGCCAGGTGCGCGACCAGCGTTTGCGCGTCAAATGCCTGGTTGTAATAAGTAGCCGCGGCCGTGGCCGAACTGCCTCGCCAGGCGCCGCGCGCGTGCCTGCCAGCCGCGTGCGCGTTGAAAAACATAACGCTCAAGTCCGGGAGCCGCAGGCCGTAGGCTGCATCGACGCTGCCAATCCACGCGTCGGTGCTGGAGCCAAACGAGGTCGGAAAGTAGCCGAGCGCGGTCGATACCGTCCAGCCGAGGTTGTAATCCTCGGCGTGTCCGACCAGTGCCAGGTTGTAGAAGCTCGCGTAGCGGTCCTGAAAAAAGTCGAGCGTGCCCTGCACGCCGCGAAACTGCCGGTTGGGCAGCAACGGGGGCGGCCGCAACGCCGGGTTGACGGCTACCGGCGGGCCGTAGTTGAAAGATTCATCGACATAACGCGCGCCGGCACGCCAACCGCCGGTGCCGTTCCAGTCGAGCAGGCTTGCCGCCGACAGTGTGAACTCGCGCGTCTGGTCGGCGGCATACCACGCGCGGTGGGTGTCGTCGTAAAAGTTGGCATTGGTTTGTTGTGTCAGGAAGCTGGTGCCGGCAGCCCAGCCCGCAGTGTCGGCAAAAAACGGCCGGTTAAACGCGATCCGCCGGCTGTAGCCGTCGCTGAAATTGTCCACACCTGCCGTCATCTGCCAGCGCGACCCGCCCAATGCCGGGTCGAAGTAGCTGGCGTAGTTGTCGCTTCGTTGGACATCATTGATGCGGCCGAGCGACACCAACTTGCCGTAGCCGAGAAAATTGTGCTCGGCGACGCGAAAGTTGACGATGTTCTGCCCGCCGACTCGTTTGAACGTGATTTCGGGCTTTAGCGTCCAGGCATCCTTGACGTCGACATCCACCGCGACGCGGCCGTCGCTGCATCCGGCCGGCGTGATCGCCACGCGGCGCAGGTATGTCAGCGCGCGCAGGCGACGTTCCGTCTGGTAGATCAAGCTTGGCTCGACCGGTTCGCCGGAGCGGAACAGAAGCTGGTCGCGCACCGTTTGCGGGCGCGTCTTCACGTGCAGCGCGTCGGCCATGCGCGCATACCAGGCGTCGCTGCCCGGCGTGTCAAGATCGTAGACTTGCGCGACGTGGATGTGGATGTCGCCGATGCGGTAGTGGCGTTGCGCGAGCGCTTGCCAGGCGCTTTCGCCGCGCCAGCGTTCGGGATGCTGCGCAGGTGCGGGTATGGGACAGGTATTGGCTGGATACGCGGCTGCCGCTGCCGTCAGCAAGCTGATAAAAACAACCGCCGGCGCGACTTGCATGCCCGAATTCTACAGGTTGAGAGACCGAAGCGGGCCGGCCGCACATGAAAAATTCGTAACCTTTCGAGCGGGGCGGCAGCCGGCAGGCTGTTTTCGAATCGCCCATTCCGACGTCGAGGCCGTCCCGGCGCTTCTCCGGCGGCGAATTGATTTCTCCACACCTGCCCCTATCTTAGGAATATCCATTAAACGAGGTTAGTCGCATGGATTCGCGCGATCTGGAAAACCGCATGTGGGCCGAAGCCTGCGAAGTGCTGGCGCGGGCCGAGCGCCTGCAACGGCAGTTTTTTCGGCCCGCGGCGCGGACGCGGCGGCCGACCTGGGAGCCGCCGATCGACGTTTACGAGACGGACGACGAGTTATGGGTCCTGGCGGCGTTGCCGGGTGTGAGCGCGGACCAGGTCGAAGTGACGATTGAGCCCGACGTGCTGGTGATCCGCGGCGAACGCCGCCTGCCGCTTGGCGCCCACGAGGGCATTTTCCACCGCCTCGAAATTCCGCACGGCCGCTTCGAGCGCCGCATCGTGCTGTCCGGAGCGCATCTTGCGCTGGAAGGTCGCGAACTGCTGGACGGCTGCCTGTACATCAATTTACGCAAGGTCTGAACCATGGCCGAAACCTACGAACATCGAGACGACGACAACGCCGCCCAAGGCGGTAACAACCGCCAGGTAGCGCTGAAACGCCTGCCGGAAGACGTGTTGATCACGATTCCGGTGCGCGGCATGGTGCTGTTTCCGGGTCTGGTGCTGCCGGTCGCGATCGGCCGTAAGCGCTCCGCCGAGGCGGCGCAGGAAGCGATCCGCAGCGAACGTCCGGTCGGCCTCATCATGCAGCGAGATCCGGCCGTCGCCGATCCGGGTCCGGATGACCTTTACCGCGTCGGTACGATCTGCAATGTGCTGCGCTTCGTGACGACTCCGGACGGTACGCACCACCTCGTCTGCCAGGGCGAGCAGCGCTTTCGCGTGCTCGACCACATCAATGGCCACCCGTTCATGCTGACGCGCATCGAGCGCATCAAGGAAGACGATTCGGTGCCCGCCGAAGTCGAAGCGCGCATGGTCAACCTCAAGCGGCGCGCGGTCGAGGCATTGGAACTCCTGCCGCAGACGCCGCCGGAACTGGCGCAGGCAATCCAGTCGATCGAGTCGCCGACGCTGCTCGCCGACACGATTGCCGCCTACATGGACATCAAGCCGGAAGAAAAGCAGGAAGTACTCGAACTGATCGACGTTGACGCGCGTCTCGACCGCGTCAGTCAGTTGCTCGACTACCGCCTTGAAGTATTGCGCCTGTCGAACAAGATCAACGAGCGTACCAAGGAAAGCATGAACGAGCGCCAGCGCGAAGTGTTGTTGCGCGAACAGTTACGCAGCATTCAGAAGGAACTCGGCGAGGAGGACAGCAAGAGCGCGGAAATTCAGGAGCTCGACGAGGCGATCACCAACGCCGGCATGCCGGAAGAGGCCGAAAAGGAAGCGCGCACCGAACTCAAGCGCCTGGAGCGGATTCCGGAAGTCGCGGCCGAGTACTCGATGGTACGTACCTATCTCGACTGGATGACGGAACTGCCATGGTCGAAGTTGAGCGAAGACAACATTGACATGGACGAGGCGCGTCGAATTCTCGATGCCGACCATTACGGTCTCGACAAGATCAAGCGCCGCATCCTCGAGCACCTCGCGGTGCACAAGCTCAATCCCGAGGGCAAGAGCCCGATCCTGTGCTTCGTCGGCCCCCCCGGCGTCGGCAAGACTTCGCTCGGCCAGAGCATTGCCAGGGCGATGGGGCGCAAGTTCGTGCGCGCGAGCTTGGGCGGCGTGCACGATGAAGCCGAAATCCGCGG
>DASSOO010000189.1:0-3191 GCA_035700455.1 Gammaproteobacteria bacterium | reverse complement strand
CTTCATCTGCTCCGGCGTCAGGTTGCGCCCGGCGAGCATGTGATCGTTGAGCCAGCCGAAGTCGACCGTACGGTAGTACCAGATCCACATGGCTACGCCGGCACCGATGACCAGCCCAAGCGGCAGCCAGAACCAGCGGCGCTGCTCGCGCGCGGCGACGATCGCTTCGCCGGGTGCAACGAAGATATCGATGAGGCAGGCGGCAACCGACTTGGATGCGGCCATGACAACCCCTCCTTCGTCAAAGGCAAAAAAAAGAGCCTCCGAGTCATCACGCGCGCGTGCGGCTCGGAGGCTTGTCTGCAATACGGAAAGTCTCGCGACTTTCTTTATTGTTGGAATGTTACCAGCGGTTGCGCTGCGGGCGCGGGGCGCGTTCCTGAGCTTCGTTGACGCGCAGCGGGCGTCCGCCCATATCCTTGCCGTTCAGCGCCTGGATCGCTGCACTGGCAGCGTCCTGATCCATCTCGACAAAGCCGAAACCGCGCGGGCGGCCGGTTTCGCGATCGGTGATCATTTTGACGGAGTGCACCGAGCCGAACTGCTCGAACTGCTGACGGACCTCGTCTTCCGACGCGGAAAAGGGCAGATTGCCCACATAAATAGACGTCATACCTTATTCACTCTATAAAACATGGAAATAATCAGAGCCTGCGGCAAGCCGAGACTCTTGAGCCGTGGCCGGCCCGGTCGATTGGCTTGTCGATTGGACTCGATGGAGCCGGTTCGGCTCGCGAGGCAAAGGAAAGACAGCGGCGGGTTTTTCGGCCGAGGTGCAGCTTACGCTAAAAGAATCGGGAAATGCAACGGCGGGCAGGGGCCGCCGAAGGCGCTAGCCCGGCCGCACTTCGAGCCTGTTGTCGACGCTGTGCACACCGGGCACATACCAGCAGTCGGCGGCGGCGATGGCCCGCAGCGTGTCGCTGCCGACGCGGCCGCGCAGTGTCACCGCGCCGTGCTCGGTCTCGACGTGGACTTCCTCGTCGTCGAGCGCTGGCTCCTTGTCGAGCACAAGACGGATGGCGTCCGTGATTTCGCCGTCATGGTCGTGCTCGGCCGGCTGTACGTGCAGGCGGTTGTGAACGTCGCGGGTGCCCGGTGTCCACCATGCCAGTACCTCGGCGAGGCGGCGGTGCGAAAGGCTTGGGACCGTCCCGGTAAGCGTGACGCGGCCGGCGGCTGCGCTGGCGGCGATGCCGGCCGGCGGGGCCGCCTCCCCTGAGGCAAAATGTAATTCGGCGAATGCCGGCTCACGCTTGAGGGTCTCGAGCACGGCGAGCTTCAACTCGTCGTCGCCGCGCGGCCGATTGGTACGAACGTACAAGTTATCGAGGACCGCGGCGCTCGCTACCGCCTGGCGCGCGATGCGCAGCGCATTGCGCTTGACGGCGATATTTTCGACTTCGCCTTCGAGTCGGATCATGCCGCCTTCCGCGCGAACGGCAATCGGAGAAATGCGCAGGTTGACGCTTGTGTCATGCGTCAGCGCGGCCTTGATGGCCTTGATGGCGTGCTGATCTTCCATAATGTCACGTGCCCGCGGAATTGCCGGGCGTTTTAGTTGTCTATCGTAAATTGCCAATAACTAGCATAACGGATTGATTAGAAGGGCGTAACGGCGAATCCCTTCCCGCGTGCAAATTCTCGCCCAAAGTTGATTTTGGGCCGGGAACATAGGAAAGTGTCGCATCCTCGGGCCCCGAGCCCGGGGTTTTTTCTGACTTCATCCGAGGAGCTGATTCATGGCGGGACCCACCAAACTCAGACGCGACGCCGGTGTTATCGGCCTCTTATATGCCAGCCTCGGCAGTATTATCGGCTCAGGCTGGTTGTTTGGCCCCTTGCATGCGTCGATCCAGGCCGGCCCCTACAGTGTCTTCTCATGGATGATCGGCGCGGGCGTAATTCTGTTGCTGGCCTTCGTATTCGCCGAGTTGTCGACGATGTTCCCCAACTCCGGGGCGTTGGTGCATATGGTGCACGTCAGCCACGGCGATCTGCTCGGCAAGATCTGGAGCTGGATTCTGTTTCTCGCGTTCGTGTCGGTGCCGCCGGTCGAGGTTAGCGCGGTGCTCACGTACGCCGACAGCTATATTCCGGGCCTGCTGCATCCGGGCACCGGGCTGCTGACGACGCCCGGCATGGTTGCCGCGGTCATCCTGCTCGGCTTCGTTGTGGCGCTGAACTTTCTCGCGGTGCGCTGGGTAATCGCAATCAACAGTGCCGCCACCTGGTGGAAGCTGTTGATCCCGCTGGCGACCATCATCGTACTGCTGATTTACTCCTACCATCCGTCGAACATGACCGCGCACCTCGACAGTGCGCCGGCCAGCGGCATGTTCACGGCGGTGGCGACAGCCGGCATCATCTTCAGTTACCTGGGTTTCCAGCAAGCGATCGCGCTGGCCGGCGAGACGCGCAATCCAGGCAAATACGTGCCGATCGCGCTGATCGGCTCGGTCATCATCGGTCTGATTATCTACGTCGGCCTGCAGGTGTCGTTCATCACCGCGCTGAAGCCTGTCGACATCGCCGAAGGCTGGCCGAACCTGCACTTCAGCGGCATGTTCGGGCCGCTGGCCGCGATCGCGGTCGCCGTCGGCGCGTTCTGGTGGGCGGTGCTGCTCTACGTCGATGCGTTTATATCGCCGCTGGGTACCGCGTTTATCTACGTGACCGCGAGTCCGCGTATCATCATGGCAGCCGGCGAAATGGGCAACGCCCCGAAGCAGGTGACGCATCTCAACCGCCATGGCGTGCCGTGGATTGGTCTGATCGTCACGTGGGTCGTCGGCATCGTTTTCTTTTTCCCGTTCCCCTCGTGGCAGAAACTCGTTTCGGCGGTGTCGCTGATCACCGTGCTGTCATACGCGATCGGACCGGTTCTGCTGCTGCGGTTGCGCACAACGATGCCGGAGGCCAAGCGGCCGTTCCGGTTGCGGGCCGCACGCATCGTGTCGTGCCTCGCGTTTATCGCGTCGAACTGGATCATCTACTGGACCGGTTACGACGTCGTCAAGTGGCTGTTCACGTTCGTGGGCGTCTACATCGTCGTGTACCTGCTCTGGTACTTCATCCGGCGCAAGCCCCTTGCAGAGCTGGGATGGCAGCATGCGTGGTGGCTGTTGCCCTACTTCGGCGGCCTGTTCGTCGTCAGCTATCTCGGCCCCACGACGATGCAGGGCACCGGT
>DASSOO010000188.1:0-18884 GCA_035700455.1 Gammaproteobacteria bacterium | reverse complement strand
GGGTCGAGCAGCGCGAAGCGGTGCCGCCGGTACACGGCACTCGCCTGGTCGAAGGTTTCGCCGCTGTTCTCGGCATGCAGCCCGGCGGCAAGCATTGCCTTGCGCGCGGCAACGGCAGCGGCGCGCGTTTGTTGTGCATCGGCACCGCTGACCAGTGCAAGCAACTGGTGAATGAAGGCGTCGCGGCTGCGCTCGGTTGCCTTCGCCAGTGCCTCGGAATCGTTTTGCGCCGGCAGCAGGCCGAGAATGTCAGTGTTAATTGGCTGGCGGTCGATGCGCGTCACCGCGAACGCGCACAGCGCCGCGAGCGACACGAACCAGATCAGCCATCTGGCGGCCCTGGAAAGTCTCACGGCTTGCCCGGGATGGGCGTGAAGCGGATGTCCATGCGCCCTCCGGAAACTTCCCTGATCTCAAGATTTTGTGGCTGCCCCGGCGCGGACTCGGTGACCCGGATGCGTTCGATGACTTTGGCGAGCGCGCCCGGCTTCGGTGTCAGCGTCACGCGCCGGCCTTTGGCAAGCGGTGCGATCGCGATGTTGAAGTAACGTTCGAGTTCGGCGCGGTTGCCGGCGAGTGCGCCGACGAAGATGTGCTCGACCGCGGCGAGCCACGGCTTTTCGTCAGGCTTGAGCGTGCGCACCGTGCCGTCGGGCAGTTCCTCGCGCACATGGCCGTCGCGCATCGCGAATACATAGTGATACGGCGAATCGACTTCCCAGTAAAAGCCGCTCCGCGGATCCACGCGCATTTTGCCGCGGCTGACGATCGGTGTCTTGAAGCCGGGCAGCGTGCGCGTCTGCACGAAGCTGGCGTTGAAGCCGCTGCCAGGCAATGTCGCGCCGAAGCCGGCAGTCGCGGCGAGCAGTAACAATATGACCGCGAAGCGGCCGACTAGCTGCGTCATAGCCACGCCTTCAACCGCTCGAGCAGGTCCGGCGGGCTCACCCACTGTATTTCCCAGGTACGTACGTCGACTGCGCACTGCACCGTGTAGCCGGTGGTCACGCGCGTGCCGCTTTCAGCCTCCGCGACCCGGTATTGAATTTTCATGCGGTTTTCCCATTCGACCAGACCGGCGCGTACGCGAATGCGCTGACCGTAGCGCAGCGGCCGCGCGAAACGCACATGCGCCTCGACCACCGGCCAGACGACCTGCGATGCCCGCATGACCGGGTAGTCGTAGTCTATCTTGCGCAGCAGCGCCGCGCGCGCGGCTTCGAAATAGCGGAAATAGTTGCCGTGCCAGACGATTTCGACCGGGTCGCAATCCTGGAACTGCACTTCCAGCTCGGTCTCCGCCGTCACCAGCGCCTCAGCCATGATCCGCTCCGCTGTGGGCCGCCTGCAGCGGCGCGCCTGCCGGACGCGGCTGTGCCGCCGTGCCCTCCCAGAAGTCGTAGAAGTTATACCACTGCAGCGGATCGCGGCGCGCGTAGTATTCCAGGCGGCGCGCGTAACGCCCTGCCCACTGCGCCGCGGCCGTGGCGCGTCCCGCGCGCGGCAGGTGGATACGCTCGGCAAACGGCTCGACGAAGGCCTTGTAACCGCGGCCTTCGCGTACGCACAGAAACAGGTACACCGGACATTCGAGCACGTGGGCGAGCACATACGGCCCGATCGGGAACGGCGCCGGACGACCTAAAAACTCCGCGTTCACGACCGCGTCGCCGGCGACCGGCGTGCGATCGCCTACGATAACCACCTGTTCGCCAGCCAGGATTTTGTCGCGCAGCGTCCAAGCCGTTTCGGCACCGAAATCTGCGACCTGGATCAGCCGCAGCGGGTATTCGGCGGCGGTGCGCTCGAGCATCGCGTTGATCTTGCGCGCGTTCGCCGTGTGTACCAGCGCGTTGATGCGCAGGTCCGGCATGACGCCGGCGAGCGCACGCGCCGCCTCCGCATTGCCGAGATGCGCGGTCAGCAGCAGTACGCCGCGGCGCGCGGCAACCGCATCGGTCAGCGGCTTGCAGTCGCTGAAGTCGATCGGTACACGCGCCGGTGCGTGCCAGGCGAGTACCTTGTCGAGAATCGAAATCGCGAACTCATTGAAATGGCGCACGCCGTTCGCAAGCGTCGGCGCAATGCCCGCTGCGGCGAGAAACTGCCGCGATGCGCGCCGCGCACGCGTATGCGCGAAATAAAACCACACCGCGACCGGCATCACGATCGCGCGGCTGACCGTACGGCCGAGCAGGCGGTCGAGCGTACCGAGGAAGCGCAGTCCCGCGAGGCTGCCGGATTCCGCGATGCGCGCCCAATGGCGCCGGCGCAACCGCGTCAGGCTGCGGTATGCGAGCTTCGGCGCGCGCGGGATCATGCCGCCGAACAGGCGCAGATGCAGCCATGCCATGCGCGCGTTGTCGGCTCCCATGCGGTAATGCGATACGCCGTCTTCCGGATAGCGCACCCGCGTCGGCACAAACAGGCTTTCCGTACCGGCCCAATAAAGCCGCGTCATGATGTCGGTGTCGAAGTCCATGCGCCGGCCGATACGCACGCGGCGCGCGAGCGCGAGACTCGGCGCGAGCGGGTAGACGCGATAACCGCACATCGAATCGCGCAACCGCAGCGACAGCGTATCGAGCCAGATCAGCGCATGGGTGATGTAACGCCCGTAAAAGCGCACCGCAGGCACCGAATCGTCGTAGCAAGGCAAGCCCGAAACGAGGTGATCGGGATGAGCGGTGGCGAGCGCGAGAAGTGCTGCGGCATCGTCCAGATCGTGCTGGCCGTCAGCATCGACTTGCAGCGCATGCGTACACCCGCGCGCGGCGGCATGTTCGAAACCGGCGAGCACTGCCGCGCCCTTGCCGCGGTTTTCCGGCAGCGTCAGCACTTCGACGGCTGCGCCATCTGCCAACTGTGCAAGTACGTGCTTGGTTTCGGCGTCGCTGCCGTCGTCGACAAATATCACCGGCAGCGATTGCGCCGCGAGCGCTGCCGCGATCCGGCCGAGGCCGGAGTGGTGATTGAACACCGGCACTACGGCGCAGGCGCGGAAGCTCATGCGGTGCCGCCGAAGCGCAACTGGCCGCTCGAACAGCTCAGGTCGCCGTCGCGGTAGTCGTAGCGCACCGTAAGGCCATTGCGCGCCAGCTGCAGCGTCAGCAGCGCGTCCGGTTCGATGATGCGCTTGAACTTGACGCGTTCAAGCGCCAGCACGCCGCCGTCGAGCGCAAAAATCTCTGCAGCGAAGTGCGCCGCCCAGCCGATCTGTACTACGCCGGGCAGAATCGCATGTGCCGGGAAATGACCTTCGAACCATGGGCAGCCGGCGGTAACCCGCAGCACGAGTTCGCCCGCGTCCGTGCCGATGCGGCGCTCAACGATTTCCGGCAGCGCCTTCATGCCGGCACCTCGAACAACCGCGTAAGGAACGCATGCGTTACCTTGCCCATGTCATTGTCGGGCCAGCAGTCGACAAAACGCCACTTGCGCGGAATCAGCACCGCCTCGTAGTGGCTGCGCAGCCACGTACGCAGCGCGTTGCCGACGGCTGCCTTGCCGGACGCTGCAAGCGCATCGCGGCCGGCCGCGGCGAGCACGACCGCGGCACCGAGCATCGTACGGGCTCCCGGCACGAGAATCAGCCGCGCGTCCTCGACCCACTCGTGCAGCATCAGCCGCGCGCGCATTTCACTCAGCGAAATGCGCTTATCTTCGAATTTGATCACGTCGTCTGCGCGCCCAAGCAGTTCGAAACGGTCGGCATCGGCGCGCACGGCGAGATCGCCGGTCGCCAGCCAATCCCCACCGGGGGTTGCCGGCGAACGTACCCACAGCCGATCGCCCGCCGCCTCCGGCCGAAGATCGATATCGGTGCGCTGAAACGGCCGCCAGGGCGCGCGCGGCTCTGCTGCCGACCACCGGCGCCACGCGATGCCGCCGGTTTCGGTACTGCCGTAGATCTCGGTAACCGCACGACCCCATTCGACGGCGAAGCGCCGCGCCGCGTTCTCATGGAGCGGCGCGCCGGCGCTGAATACCGTGCGCACGCTTGCGGCCGGCGGCAGCGACGCGAAATCGTCGACACGACCCAGGAAAGCAGGGCTGCTTGCGATAACGCAGTCGCGGCCGGCAGCCGCGGCCGCGATATTGGCCGGTTGCAGACAGGTGCTGTCGACAAACGCGCGACCGGAGACCAGCGGCCACAGAATCCGCATCATCAGGCCGTAGCGGTGATAGTGCGGCACCGTTGCGATCGTAAGTGCGCCGGCGACAAGCGCGCCCCATTCGCGCTCAAGTTCGTGCGCCTCGGCAAGCAGTTGGCCGAACTCGAACGGAATCGCCGTCAGCGCACCGCTCGACCCGGAACTGTAGAACTCGATCCGCGCGCCGTTATCCGGATTGTGCGGTACATCGGGCGCGGCCGCGACCGCGCCCTGCAGCGCCGCCGGCACTGCGAGCGTCGCAAATTCGACGAAGCGCTCGGGCAGGTCCGTGAGTACTGCGTCGATTTCGGCATTGCAGGCTCGCAGGCTGCCGGCCTGCGGCGCTGGCGGAATCACCTGCACTCGTCCGCTGCACGCAAGCGCGACGAAACCGGCGCCGAACCAGGCACTGTCCTCGCAGACAAGTGCCCAGCGGCGCGCCGGATGCGCATCGAGCAGTGTCATGAGAGCGTTGACGCGCCGCCAGAATGCGGCGCGGTCGACATTGCCGCCGCTGCCGACAGCGATCAATTCATGGTTGGCAAACACGCTCATGCGGCGGCCCACCGGTGGCGCAGGTACGTGCGCACAATATATTCGCAGCCGAACGCGGCGCCGAAGATCAGGTAGACGATCAGCCCGTTATACAGCGACCAGATGCGCAACGGGGCCGCAACCGCCGTGTAGAGCGAGCCCGCCGCGACCGCCAGCAGCAGTCCGCTCCACGCCCACGTGACCTGGCGCGTATAGCGCACGCCCTGCGGCGGCAGGTCATCGCGGACCAGCCGCGCGAAGCGTTCGACCAGCGGCATGCGGGTAAACAGCGAACCGAAGAAGACCGCGAACGCCGCCAGGTCGAGCAGCATCGGGTAATATCGCAGCCAGTTGATCTTGAGGCCGGGCAGCCACAGCACCACGGTAACCGCGGCGGCGAACAGTACCGCCGCAATCAACGCCGACAACATCCGGCGGCGGTTGCCGATCCAGGCTGCAAGCAGTGTGCGCGCTGCAAACAACAGCAGCAATCCGGCAAGTAACTCGCTCGGCTTCAACGCGTTCTGCATGAAATAAATCGCCAGCGGATAGACGAGCAGCGCCGCGGCTACAACGAGCTTCGCAGCTTTCCACCGGCTCGCGTGCGCGTTGTTTGCGGCCATGTTTCGCTACGCTGCCTGCTGCGACTCGATAAAGCGTGCGAGGCTCGTCACCGAACGGAAATGCTCGCGCGTCACCGCCGAGTCGCCTTCAAGCTTGACGCCGTAACGCTTCTGAACCGCGATGCCGAGTTCGAGCGCGTCGATCGAGTCAAGTCCGAGACCGTCGCCGAACAACGGCGCTTCCGGATCGATGTCGGCGGGGGTGACGTCCTCAAGACCGAGCGAGTCGATGATGAGCTGCTTCAGTTCGTCGATCGTTATGTTCATGCTGAGCGTACTGCTGGTTGAAAAAATCTTCGAGATTGTGCGTCAGTCGCCGGGCCGCGACACCATGCGGCAGACCTTCGCGCACGCCGAGAGCGGACAGCGATTGCGGCGGAAAAAACCTGATCCGAAGCCGCCAGGCGCGTTCCGGCACCTGGTACCAGCGCGTATCCTTGAGCAGCGCCGGCGGCGTGCAGCGTATCAGCACGGGGAGAATTTCGCAGCCGCTGCGCACAGCGACCTGCGCGGCGCCGCGGCGTAAATGCAGCAGCTCGCCCGGTACCGAGCGCGTGCCTTCCGGAAACAGCAGCAGCGTGCGTCCGCTTTTGAGCGCTGCAACGCAGTCGTCGACAAGCGCGACGCAGTCGGCATTGCTGATGTAGCCGGCGGCTTCGACGAAGCGGCGGTAGAGCAGGTTGCGGCACATCGCACTTTTGACGACACAGTCGGCGAGCGGCAGCAGGCCGAGCAACGCGACGACATCGAGATACATCGGGTGCGTCGCGACGATCAGCTTGCCATTCGTCTGCGCGAGCCATTCGCGGCCCTCGACTTCGACGCGGCCAAGGCCCAGCGCGGCGATCGTCGCGAGCAGGGCGCGAAATGACCAGCTTGCGAAACGGCGCACGCGCCGCTCGCGCGCCAGCGCCGACCCCGGCCAACGGCGGAGCAGCGGCAGCACCGTCACGCTCGCGACGAGCGCCAGCGTGCCGTAGCCGGCAAAGCAGAAGCCGGTGCCGAGCGCACGCCACCAGACGTCAAGCCGCGACATCGTGCCGTCGCTCCAGGCGCCATGGTTGGTTGACGCCGATCTCCGCTTCCGGCGCATCGCCGATCAACAGCCTGATCAGGGCCGCCTCCGGCTCTTCGCTTATCATGGCGCCGGATTCTACCAGCGCATACTGTGCCGTCGCGCCAGCCGGAGGTGCCAGCAACAGCGAAACCGCGAACGGGTGCGAGCGCGGCGGCGGCACCAGCGGACGATAAATTTCGGGGGCGACATCCTCGGCGTAGGTGACGAGCACCTGCGGCGCGCCCGCCGCGATCATCCCCGCGGCTTCGAGTAAGGTCATCGCAAGCGTGTCTTCATCGGCCGCAATCGCGGTGGCGGCGCTGCGATTACCACGTGCAATCGAAAACAGGCCGGCGACATTGTTGTGCACCGCGAGGCTGAACAGGCTCGGCGAGAGCGGCTCGCCGTCGATCAGCGCGACCAGCAATTCGAGCGTGCGGCTCAACGAACCGTGGCGCGAGCCGAATACATATTCAAAGGAATCGAGGTTATCGACGCACGGCCACGCAGTTGCAAGCGCCATGCGTCCGAGCGCGTCGAGGCGCCGGCGCAGCATCGCCGGCAGATAGCTGACGTCGGGTTTGGCATCGGCTTGTGGTGTCAGCGTGCCGTCGAGCCATGCACGCCAGTCAGACGCCGCGGCAACGCCCGGTGTCCACGCCTCCCAGCATGCGATGGCAAAGGCGTCGCCCGCCGCGCCGCTCGAATAGTAATTGCCGCTCACTCGTCCCCCGGATTGCGCGCCCCGCAGCGGAACGCGGCTGCGCGCGAATTAACGGCATTCTAGCAGAACGATCCGCACCGCCCATGCCGCTCGGCAGGTGCTTTTCACGGCGTTCGTGGTACATTGCGTGGCGGCAGATCGGGGGAGATACGCGCGGCGTGATTCATGTCGAGGGGGTGAGCTTCAGCTATCCGGGCGCGAGCGGCGCCGCGATTCGCGAACTGTCGCTCGACATCGAGCGCGGCAGCCTGTTCGGCCTGCTCGGGCCGAACGGTTCCGGCAAGACGACGTTGATTTCTCTCATCACCGGCCTCTTGCGTCCCGACGCCGGTGCGATCCGCATCGAAGGCGCATCGCCGCGGCGCCTCGCGCTGGTGCCGCAGGATTACGCGTTTTACGCGCGCATGAGCGTCGCCGAAAATCTCGACTTTTTTGCCGGCGTCTGCGGCCTCGCCGGCGAGCGGCGGCGGGAACGTATCGCCGCGGTCGCTGCGGTCGCCGGGCTCGATGCATTCATGCGCACGCGTGCGGCGCGCCTGTCGGGCGGCCTCAAGCGGCGCCTGAATCTCGCCATCGGCCTGTTGAACGAACCCGAATTGCTGATCCTCGACGAGCCAACCGTCGGCATCGATCCGCAGTCGCGCCATTTCATTCTCGAGTCGATCCGCCGCCTCAACGCCGCCGGCACGACCGTCATCTATACCTCGCACTACATGGAAGAAGTGCAAAGCCTGTGCGACGTCATCGGTATTCTCGACCAGGGCCGGCTGCTCGCCTGCGGCCGGCTCGAACGCCTGCTCGCCGGCACCGGCGGCACAAGTCTCGCGCTCGGTCTCGCCGAGCCGCTCGATGCCGCCGCGTCGGCATCGCTGGAAAACGCCTACGGTCTCGAGCGCGCCGGCAGCGAGTTGCGCGCGTCACAGTTGGGCTCCGGCGCGCTCGTGCCGCTGCTCGCATCGATCGAGCGCAGCGGCGGCCGTGTCGCGCGATTGCGATATGGCCATGCCGACCTCGAAGATCTGTTCTTGCATCTCACCGGCCGCGAGTTGAGAGACTGATGCGAATCGTGCTGCGCCTGGTTCGCAAGGAAGTGTTGCTTTTGTTGCGCGACTGGCATGCATTGCTGCTGCTGTTCCTGATGCCGGCGGCATTCATCCTGATCATGTCGCTCGCGCTGCAAAACCAGTTTTCGGCTGCGGGCGGAGCGAAACTCAGCTACGCGCTCGTCGGCGGCACCGCGCCGGCCCTGCAAAAGCTCGACGGCTTCCGGCAGGTTGACGGCAGCGCAACGGAAAGCGAACTGCGCACGCGGCTGCGTGCCGGCAAACTCCAGTTCCTTGTGATCGTGCCTGCCGACTATGCGACATCGCTCGCGCGCGGCAAGCCGCAGCCGGTAAAGCTGATTGCGGCGCCCGACGTGCCGGCCGCGGCTTACAAGCTGTTCGAGAGCGGAGCGCGCGCCGCGTTAATGAAAAGCTGGCTGCGCCAGCGCCTGCACGCGCGCGGCATTCCGGTGGCGGCGCTCGATGATGGCAGCGCGCAGCATCTCCTGGCCGCGGCGGAGCCGACGCCGGGCGCGCCAACCGCCGAGGCGATGCCGTCGTCGGTGCAGCAGAACGTGCCGGCGTGGTTGCTGTTCGCAATGTTTTTCATCGCGATCCCGTTGTCGACAACCTGGCTTGCCGAGCGCGACCAGGGCACTTACCTGCGCCTGCGCAGTATGGGCCTTACACCGCCGCTGCTGATGGCGGGCAAGGTCATTCCGTATATCGGCCTCAATCTGCTGCAGGTCGTGCTGATGCTGCTGGTCGGCGTATTTGTCGTGCCGCAACTCGGCGGCGACGCCTTGACGCTCGGTCACGCGCCGCTGGCGCTTGCGCTGGTCGCTGCGGCGGCAAGCTTCGCGGCGGTGGCCTATGCGCTGCTGGTCGCGAACCTGGTGTCGACAAGCGAGCAGGCGACGATCTTTACCGGCGTCGCCAACCTGCTGATGGCCGCGCTCGGCGGCATCATGGTGCCGCGCTTCGTGATGCCGCAGGCGCTGCAGGCGATCAGCCACTATTCGCCGATGGCCTGGGGCCTCGACGGCTTTCTCGACGTACTGCTGCGTGACGGCGGCATCGGCATGATCGCCGCCCCGGCGCTCAAGCTGTGCGGCTTCGGCTGCGCCTGCCTGGCGGTGGCGGGACTCTTCATGGTTTGGCGGCGGGGAAGGTGAACGCGGTGGATCGGAAACAACTGGTTGAGGAACTTAAGCGCCTGGTGATCGAGGAGTGCGAGAAGGACCTGCGTCCCGAAGACATCGACGCCGATGCGCCGCTGATCGGGAGCGCGAGCCCGCTCGGACTCGACTCGCTGGACGCGCTGCAGATTTCGCTCGCGGTCAAACAGCGCTACGGCAGGCGCATCGATGGCGGCAGGGAGACGCGCACCGCGCTGCGCTCGATCAACGCGCTGGCCGATTACATCGCGGCATGAGCGGCGCGTGGCTGCGCGGCTGGGCCCTCGACTGCGCGCTCGGCGCTGACGAAGACGCCTGCTTCGCGGCAGTGGCCGCGGGCAAGCCGCCGGTCTCGAAGCTGCGGCTGGATAATTTTAACGAGCCGTTCGCACTCCATTATTACCGCATCGACGACGGCGCCGACTTGTTCGATCCTGCGCGCCTCGCGCGGCGCTTGCCCGGGGTCGTAGCCGCGGCGGTCGATACTGCCGGACTCGATGCGCGTGCACGTCGGGCGTTGCCGATATTCGTCGGCTCCTCGTGTTTTTCGATTGGCGAATCGGAGGCGCGTTATGCTGCCGCGCTCGCGCACGATCCGGACGCCGCGCTCGCGATGCCGTGCGTCGGCTTCGAGGGCATCGCGGCTTCGGTCCGTGCCGCCATCGGCAGCGAAGCGCCGAGCTACACCTGGAACACTGCCTGCACGTCGAGCGCAAACGCGCTGCTCGCCGCGCAGCGCATGCTCGCTGCCGGCAGGTTCGAAAACGCGCTGGTCATCGGTGCGGAACTCGCGAATCTCACCAGTCTCGCCGGCTTTGCCGCGCTGCAACTGACGGCGGATGCGGTGCGCCCGTTCGCGGCCGCGCGCGCCGGTATCGTGCTCGGCGAAGGCATTGGTGCCGTGGTGCTGTCGGCGACGCCCCGCGGTGCGCCGCCGCTGTGCCTTGTCGGCGGCGCGGCCAATTGCGACCGCTACAGCGTCTCCGGCGCGAATCCCGACGGCAATTCGATCGCCGCGGTGCTGCGCACGGCGCTTGCGACAACCGGTACCGCGGCCGAAGCGATCCGCGGCATCAAGGCGCACGGCACCGGCACCGCAATGAACGACGCCGGCGAGGCGCGCGGGCTCGCGCAGGTATTCGAGGCATTGCCGCCGGTTTGCGTGCTCAAGCCGTGGATCGGCCACACGCTCGGCGCCTGCGGCGTCAACGAGTTGGCACTGTTTGCCGCCGCCCTGCGGCGGGGGGTGCTGCCGGGCGCGCCGGATGCCGGCGCACCCGACGAAGCGCTGGCGGTGGGCCCGCTCGCGGCGGACGCGCCCGCCGCGCCCGGGCGCTATCTGCTCAACCAGTTCGGCTTCGGCGGCACCAACACCGTGCTGGTGCTGGAGTGGGCGGCGTGAAGGCGGGGCTGCTCGCGGCCGGCGACTATTTCGCCCCGCTTGCCGACGACGCGCCGCTGCCGGCGCTGGATGCGGCGCTGCGCGAGGTCGGGGCCGGCAGCTTCCGGCGTATCGATCGCTTCGTGCAGCTTGCCCTGCTCGGCGCCGCACGCTGTGCGCGCGGGCACAACCTGCGGCCCGGCTGCGGCGTCTATATCGGCTCGAGCCTTGGGCCGTTGTCGAGCAATATCCGCGTGCAGGAAACAATGCTGGGCACGCGCGAATGGCCGATGCCGTTTCATTTCGTCAACACGCTCGGCAGCAGCGCCGGTTTTTACATTGCGTCGAGCTTCAACCTCAGCGGCCCGAGCCTGTTCGTCAGCCGCCGCGGCGCGAGCCTCGCCGCGGTGCTGGAAACGGCGCTGACGGATCTTGCCACCGGCGTGGTCGAACAGGCGCTGGTCGGCGTGGTCGAAGAGGCACCGCTTCCGCTTGCGGCGCAGCGCCGGCGGTTGGCCGTGGCCGCGGACATGCCGCTCGCCGAAGGCAGCCATTGGCTGTTGCTGGGCGGTGCCGGCGACCGCGCCACGCACAGCGTCTCTTTCAGTCGCGAGCCCGATGTTCGCAGGCTTTCAGTGGCAGGCGCGTGCTGCGCCGGGCGCGGGCTGGGCGACGCTGTACCGGCAGGCTATATGCGGCTGGACGGTTTGCCGTGGCACGACAGCATCGAAGCCGCGTGGTTCGTCGCGCGTGCCGCCGAAGCGCGACGCAACGTGGCGCTGCTGAATCGCGACGACGGCGGCGGCTATTTAGTTCGTCTCGGCGCGTAGCCGCCGGTAGACGGTCGTTTCGCGGTCGGCACAATCGACCAGCTGCGCCGCGAGCACGCTGTAATCGGCTTCGCTGCGTTCTTTGCAGATCTTCGCCGCCTCGAGCGCAAACGCGCGCCATGCGTCGCCGGCGATGCTGAGCGCACGCGCGGCGTCATCGAGGCCGGAACGGTCGAGCAGCGGTGCGGCTTCTTGCAAAAACGACGCGTACAGAAAGCGAAACCCGGCGCCGCCGGTGCCGATTTCTTCCTGCATGCGCACGATGTTGCCGAGAAACAGCTTGTTGTAGCGTTCGTTCTGCGCGTCGAGCCGGCGCAGCTTGCGCGCCAGCGTGCGAATGCCGTGCACGCCGATCAGCGGCAGCGGCGTGCGCAGCATCATGTTGGCGGTGTGCCGGATCGCCTTGCGCACCGCGCGCCGCCAGTCGGGATTCGCCGGCACGTGCAGCGGATAGTAGAGGCGTCCGCGCGGCGCCATGACGCCGCGCGTGAATCGCGCCTTGCGCAATTCGTCCGCCGCGCAGTCGACACGAATATCGATCACCGGATCGCTGATCAGGTAGCGGCCGTTGCGGCACCCGTAGACCACCAGGTTGTGCGCGTTGAAGTGAAAGCGCATGTCGGGCGGAAAATAGCCCAGCCAGTACGCGGAGCTTTGCACACCCGCAGGGCGGCCGGCGGCAAGACTTTCGTCGAGCGCACGCATGCCGGCGTCGGCATTGCCGAACGTCTGCGTATGCATGCGCACGCCGAGCCGGCGCGTCAGGCCGCTGATCAGGCTGCCGGGCGGCATCCGGTAGGCAATCAGCGGCATGCCGCCGAACTTGACGAACGGCAGGTAGGCGAATGCGAGCGCGCCGCCGATGCCGAAGGCCATCGGTTCGGAAATCGGCAGGCCCGCGTGGCGCAACAGCGAGGCGATCGCGCCGCTTTCGCAGTGGGCGCTCTGCTGGTGGTCGAACGGAATCTCGATGTCGGCTGCGTTCATGGCCGCTCCGGCAGGCGGTCCAGTTCGGCCGGCGACTTGCCGAGTGCTTCGCCGTAGCGTTGGCGGCGCGCCGGCTTGAGTTTGGCAAATGCGCCCGGGCGCAAGTCGCGGCGCACGCGCCAGCGCATGAAGCCGGTGCTTTGCGCCAGCAGCGTTGCATCCATGCGCTCGCGATACATGTAATAAGCGAGCGTCGAGCCTTTGCCGGCGCGTGCGGCCTGCCACGCTTCGGCCGCCAGCCGGTCGTATTCGGCAATCGCCTGCTCGAGCACGATTTCTTCGGCCTGCCAGCCGCTTGACGGCGTCTTCACGTAGCGGCCGAGCTCGTCTTCCGCGTACAGCAGTTTCTTGTGGCCCATGAAGGCCCTGGCGTCTTCCTGCGGTACTTCGTCCCTGCGCATGCCGCGGTCACGGTTGCCCGTCGGGGCCGACGACGGTGGCGTGAATCCAGGCGGTGCTGAACCGGCCGCTTTCCGGCACATAGCACAGCAGGCGTTGGCCGGCTTTGAGCCGGTCCGAATGGAGCAACTCTTCGAGCATGATGTAGATCGACGCCGCGCCGGTATTGCCCTTGGTGTACAGGTTCGTGAACCAGCGCTCGAACGAAATATCGAAATCCGCTTTCAGCATATGCTCGCGCACCCGTTCGCGGAAGTAGTGCGATGAATAGTGCGGCAGGAACCAATCGATGTCGCCCGGCCGCAGTTGTTTGAACTGTGCAAGCTCGCGCAGCGGCCGCTCGACGGTGTAATGCATAACGTGCTCGTTGAGTTGCTTCACGTCCTGCTTGAGCGTGAAGACGGAGCGTTCGGTCCACTCGTGCGGCTCGAACGCCGGCCACCCCTTGAGCCGGCCGTCGGCGAGCTTGTCGGCACCACCGTACATGCAGGCAGGCTGCTCGTGCGCGTAGGAACGCTCCACGATCCACTCCAGCCGCAGCGACAGCCCTTCGGGCGCCGGCTCCGGTTCGATCAGCGCGGCACCGGCACCGTCCGACAGCATCCAGCGGATGAAATCCTTCTGGAATGCCATGACGCCGTTGTGCTCCAGCGCCTCGATCTGCGCGTCGCACTCGCCCTGGAAATTACGCGCGTGCATCACCACCGACGGCGTCTCCGAGCCGGCGCTGACGGCATGGCTGAATTCGCCGCCGGCCACGCCGAGCATCGCGTACTTCATCGCCGTCGTGCTGCTGATGCACACGCCGGAGGTCGACACCGTCTCGCACGGCGGAATGCCAAGTTCGCCGTGCACCATGCTCGCGTGGCCGGGCACGAGTTGGTCGGCGAACGTCGTGCCGCAGGCGAGCAGCTCGGTCTGCTCGACGCGGAAGCGGCCGTTTTCGAGGCCGCGGATTGCCGCCGCGGTCAGCTGCGCGTTGGTGTGCGTCGGCTGACCCGTGGCCGGATCGATGACGTAGTGGCGCGTCTGGATGCCGTTGGAGCGCAGGATGATCCGCCGCGCACGCGAAGGCTGGCCGTTGATCATGCCGAGCACCGCTTCCATGGCATCGTTGCCCACCGGTGCGTTCGGCAGAAACGCGGCAAGATTGGTGATGTAGGCTTTGCCTGTCATGTCAGAGTCCGGAAGGTTCGCCGAAATAGGCCTGCTGCGCCGCAATGCGCCGGCGCAGCAGCGGCGCCGCCAGCGTCTTCGCCAGCGCGCTCAGCGGCAGCACGGTAAGCAGCAGGGTCACGAGAAAGACGATGTAAACGATGACGACGGGCCGGCGCGTCCATGCACCTTGCGGCCCGAGCGCGCGCAGCAGTGCGCCCCAGGCAAGAAAACTGCGTCGCGCCGCCTTTTCGGTCGCGATCAGGCGGGTGTTGACCTTGACTGCGCCCAGGCCGCGCAAGAGCGTCGCATCAAGTGCGTCGCCGCTCGCGAGCGTGTCGCGCATGCGCGCGCCAAAACGTGCGCTCGCGCGAATTTCCTCCGGGCGCACGCCGGCGCGCGGAATCAGACCGCCGAGCAGCGGTCCCCGCCGGCCCGTCAGCATCCACAGCGGGGTTGCAAGGAAACTACCGACGCTGCCGGCCTCATCCACGAGCACGATGTTGCCGACGAGCCGCGCGCCGATTTCGGCGAGCAGCTTCTTGGCTTGTTCCTGCGCCATCAGCCACATGTCGCGGCAGGCGATTACCGTCACGACCGGTGTGTCTTTCAGCATCGCCCGCGCTACTGGATCCTTGAGAAAGGCCACTGTCGGCAGCGACGGGGCGAGAAACCATACCTGGTAGGCGAGGATAACGAGATCGAAGCGCTCGTCCGCGGCCAGCGCCGGCGGCTCGATCGGCGCCGGGTCGAGATAGGTCGCTTCCGGGAACGTGTCGAAGAACCGCAGCACCGGCCAGGGGAACGGATACGGCTGCGCGGGACGCAGCACGAGGTGGCGGCAGTCGATGCCGGGGGCGTTTTCGAGCGGCGCGGCGAGATGGCGCACGACTTCGCTCAACTGGCCGCTGGGCGAGGCGTAATGAACGACCAGAACTTTTTTCGTCACGACAGGTTCCCCAATGCTGCCGTCCTGGCCTGTCTGCGGCGCCGCTCATTATGCTCGCGTCGGCGCCTGAAGAAATCTATTTACACATCCAGCGGTGTCGGTTCAAGTACCGAAGCCCGGCGCGCGGCCGGCCAAGGCAGTGCTCGCAGCTGCGCGAAAGCGATTATCACGCCGAGCAACGCTCCCGATGCCGCATCGATCGCCACGTGTTGCTTGGTCGCGAGTGTCGAGTAGACGATCAGCAAACACCAGCCTGCATTGGCCAGCGTGAGCGCGCGCGGGGCGCCGATGTGGTGCAGCAGGCGATTGAGCCAGATCGCCGTCAGCACCGAAAACGCGACGTGCAGCGACGGGCACGCATTGCCCGACGCGTCCACCGACTTCAGGAATTGCACCGTCGGATAGCGCGTCCAGTCGATGGCGGGTGCGGGCACCGCTGTCGGAAACAACAGGAAGATGCCGAGTCCGGCAATACTGAGCAACGCGACCGCGCGCAGATACGGCGCGAACTCATGGCGCAGCAGCAGCGCCGGTACCAGCGAAATATACAGCCACAGGCTGGCGTAAGGTAAGAGCGTCCACGGCTCGAAGCCGATCCAGCGATCGAGCGGCGTCAGCGGCATGATCGTAACCGGAAACTGCGGGTTGAGCAGCAGCAGGAAATACAGCCACATGAACGCGGTGATGCCGGCGGTGGTGCCGAGCATCTTCAGCAGCCAATGCGCTATGATCCTGTCCCGAATGCGGCGCGACCAGCTTGCGCCGGCTGTCATCGCCGCACCATGCGGCGGGCGCTGTCGGGGATAAGGGAACGCATCGAATGATTATACAGCCCAAAGTGTGGGGCTTCATTTGCGCGAGCGCGCATCCGGCCGGCTGCGAGAAAAACGTGCTCGACCAGATTGCCGCCGTGCCGCGAATGCAGGGCAACGGGCCGCGGCGCGCACTGATCGTCGGCGCCTCGACCGGCTACGGTCTTGCCGCGCGCATTGTCGCCGCGTTCGGCTACGGCGCGTCGACGCTGGGCGTGTTTCTGGAAAAGCCGGGCAAGGACAAGCGCCCGGCGAGCGCCGGCTGGTACAACGCGGCGGCCTTCGAGCGCGCCGCGGCGCGTGCAGGATTGCACAGCCTGTCGCTGAACGCCGATGCTTTTTCGCACGCGGCGCGCGAGCATGCGATCGCGCTGATACGCGAACAGATGGATGGGCCGATCGATCTGCTGGTCTATTCGCTGGCCGCGCCCGCACGCCGGCTGCCCGACAGCGGCGAAGTCGTGCATACCGCGCTCAAGCCGATCGGCGCAGCGTTTTCCGGCACGACCATCGATACCGATCACGACAAGCTCGCGACCGTCACCGTCGAGGCGGCGAGTGAGGCCGAGATCGGCGCGACGACGGCGGTCATGGGCGGTGAAGACTGGACACTGTGGGTGAATGCGCTCGCCGATGCGGGCGTGCTTGCGCCGGACGCAAAGGCGGTCGCGTTCAGTTATGTCGGCCCCGAAATTACCTGGCCGATTTACCGCCACGGCACGATCGGCCGCGCCAAGCAGCATCTCGAGCAGACCGCCGCGACACTGCGCGAGCAAGGCGTCGATGCGCGCGTGGCGGTGATGAAGTTCATCGTCAGCCAGGCAAGCGCCGCGATCCCCGTCATTCCACTGTACGCGTCGCTGGCGCTCAAGGTCATGCGCGAGCGCGGTCTCGACGAGAGCGCGATCGAGCAGCAGGTGCGCCTGTTTCGCGATTTTCTCTATCGCACAGACGGCGCAGCGCCTGCGCTCGACGCCGACGGGCTGCTGCGTCTCGACGACCGCGAATTGCGCGCCGATGTGCAGGACGCGTGCAAGGCGCTGTGGCCGCGGGTGAACGATGCCAATCTCGCGGAGTTGACCGACTACGCGCGCTACAAGCGTGAATTCCTGCGGCTGTTCGGCTTCGCGCGCGACGATGTCGATTACGCGGCCGACGTGGCGCCGCGCGTCGACTTCGCGCCGCTGGAGCTATGAATTGAACGCGGCGACGCAGCGGGAATGGCGCTGGCTGCGCTGCAACCTGCATCATCTCGCGGCGGCATTCGCGATTGCGACGGCGGTGGCGATTGCGTTTGCGGGCGGCGCGGCGGTACCGCTCGCGGTGCCGGCTTTGCTGCTGATCGCGCTTGTCGCCGATGGCATCGCGCGGCCGGGTTCGAGCGTGTTCTACCCGACGATCCGCCATGCCCCGCGCGCCGGTGACGCCGTGGCGCTGACTTTTGACGACGGCCCCGACCCGATCATGACCCCGCGGGTGCTGGACGAACTCGCCGCCGCCGGCGCGCATGCCACCTTTTTCGTCGTCGGGCACAAGCTTGCGGCTGAGCCGGCGCTCGCACGGCGCATCGCCGCCGAAGGCCACGCCCTCGGCAACCATTCCTGGCGGCACTCGCGCTGGCAGAATTTCTTCACAACGCGCGCTCATCTTGCCGAAATCGACCGCTGCGAAGCGGCGATCGCAGCCGTCAAGCAGGTGCCCCGGCAGCTTCTTTACCGGCCGCCGGTCGGCCTTAAGAGCGGCGAACTGGCACGAGCCGCCTGGCAGCGTGGCGCGACGATCATCGCCTGGTCGCTGCACGCGCGCGACACGCATGGCGCGGATGCAGAGACGATCGCGCGGCGCGTGCTCGCGCGCGTGCGAGCCGGCGACATCGTCCTGCTGCACGACGGCCACGACTTGCCCGGCCGCAGCCGGCCGCACTGCCCGGAAGCAGTGCGGCTGATTCTGCAGGGTCTGGCGCGACGGGGGCTGCGCTGTGTCACGGTGCCGGAATTGCTCGCCGAATCGGGCTGCATGCCGCAAGCCCTCCCCGCGGCGCGGCCGCTTTGAGCCTTTTGCGCTTGCCGTAGGCTGCAGGATCGGTACTATAAGCGGCTGCAAACGGGCCGCCACACAGAATAACCACCATCGCGGCGCCGTCGATCACGGTTATCCATCCGAGAGTCACCCATGAACAACCAGGAGATATTTCAAACGCTCAGAGACACGCTCGTGGAGCAGTTTGAACTCGATCCTGCCAAAATTACGCCCGAGGCCCGCCTCAACGAGGACCTGGATCTCGACAGCATCGACGCCGTGGATATGATTCTCAAATTGCAGGAGATGACCGGCTGCCGCGTCAGTCCGGAGGATTTCAAGGAAGTCCGCACGGTCGGCGACGTCGAGCGCGTCATCGAAAAGCTGCTGGCCGAGCGCGCAAGCGGTTGAGTGTTCCGGCCCGCGCCGGTACGCTGGTTTTTCCAGCCTTCTCTGGGGGATTTGCATGCTGAGGCGGGTAGTGGTGACCGGCATGGGCGGCCTGACGGCGCTCGGCCATGACTGGAACACAATTGCCGCAGCGCTGCGCGCGCCCCGCTCGGGCGTGCGCTACATGCAGGAATGGGCCGCGCTCGCAGGCATCAACACGCGGCTGGCCGCACCCGTAGCCGATTACGACCTGCCGCCGCAATACGATCGCAAGCGCACGCGCAGCATGGGCCCGGTCGCGTTGATGTCGACGCGGGCGACCGAACTCGCGCTGACGGATGCCGGCTTGATCGACGATCCGGTGCTCAAGTCCGGCCGTGCCGGTTGCGCCTACGGCGCCTGTGCCGGCAGCGCGGAGCCGGTATTGGCTTTCGGCCGCATGGCATCGACAGGCTGCCTGCGCGGCGTGACTTCGAACACGTACGTGCAGATGATGAGTCACACCGGTGCGGTCAACATCAGCCTGTTTTTCGGTCTGACCGGCCGCATCATTCCGTCGAGCAGCGCGTGCACCTCTGGCAGCCAGGCGATCGGTTTCGCGTGCGAGGCCATCCGTTACGGCAAGCAGGACGTGATGATTGCCGGCGGC
>DASSOO010000187.1:0-5514 GCA_035700455.1 Gammaproteobacteria bacterium | reverse complement strand
GTCGAGCAAGCGCTGCAAACGCTGACGTTCAGCAACAAGTCGGCGGCGGTGCTGGTGAAGAAAGTGCTGGAGTCGGCGGTTGCGAATGCCGAGCACAACGCCGGCGCGGACATCGACGAGCTGAAGGTCGCCGCGATCTGTGTCGACGAGGGTCCGACGATGAAACGCTTTCGCGCCCGCGCCAAGGGACGCGGCAACCAGATTCTGAAGCGCACGAGTCACATCACCGTGACCGTGGCGGACAAGTAAAGAGGCAGGCATGGGTCATAAAGTACATCCGATCGGCTTCCGCCTCGGCGTTTCCGCCGATTGGAACTCGAAGTGGTACGCGAACAGCCGCCAGTACGCCGACACGCTGCTGACCGACCTCAAAATTCGCGCGTTCCTGAAAAAGCGGCTCGCGCAGGCGTCGGTAAGCCGCATCCAGATCGAGCGCCCCGCGAAGGCCGCGCTGATCACGATCCATACCGCGCGCCCCGGTATGGTCATCGGCAAGAAGGGCGAGGATATCGAGGCGCTGCGCAAGGAGCTCGCGGGCATGATCGACGTGCCGGTGCACGTCAACATCGAGGAAATCCGCAAGCCGGAGCTCGATGCGCAACTCGTGGCCGAAAGCATTGCGCAGCAGCTTGAGCGCCGCATCATGTTTCGCCGCGCAATGCGCCGCGCGGTGACCAACACGATGCGTCTGGGCGCGCTCGGCATCAAGGTGCGTGTCTCCGGCCGCCTGAATGGCGCCGAGATCGCGCGCAGCGAGTGGTACCGCGAAGGCCGCGTACCGCTTCACACATTACGCGCCGATATCGACTACGGCCTGGCCGAGGCGGCGACCACCTACGGCGTCATCGGCGTCAAGGTGTGGATATTCAAGGGCGAGATACTCGACACCGCGAGCCTCGGCGAAGAGCCGGTGGCCGAGGCGGCGAAGGCATAGAGGAGGTTAGCGGTTAGTGGTTAGCGGTTAGTGGTGAAGAACGAGACTGTTCTTCCTCTGACCCCGGACCTCGAACCCCTGACCTCGATTACGGAGTAATCGATGTTACAGCCAAAACGCACGCGCTTTCGCAAGCAGCACAAAGGCAAGAACCGCGGCATTGCGCAGGTCGGCAATACCGTTGCGTTCGGCGAGTTCGGTTTGAAAGCAACCGACCGCGGCCGCATTACCGCGCGCGAAATCGAGGCCGCGCGGCGGGCAATGACGCGCTACGTCAAGCGCGGCGGCAAGATCTGGATTCGCGTGTTCCCGGACGTGCCGGTGACCAAGAAGCCGCTCGAAGTGCGCATGGGCAACGGCAAGGGCAATGTCGAATACTGGGTGGCGAAGATTCAGCCGGGCCGTGTGCTGTACGAAATGGAAGGCGTCAGCGAGGACATCGCGCGCGAGGCGTTCCGCCTGGCCGCGGCCAAGCTGTCGGTGACCACCGCCTTTATCAGTCGGACGGTAATGTGATGAACGCGAACGAACTGCGCGACAAAGATGCCAAGGCGTTGCGCGACGAGCTGCTTGCCCTCAAGCGCGAACTGTTCAACCTGCGCATGCAGTGGGGCACCGGCCAGCTCGCGCGTACCGACCAGATCGGCAAGGTCAGGCGCGATATCGCGCGCGTCAAGACGGTGCTGAACGAACGCGCGCGCGCGGGAGCCTGAACGTGAGCGAAATGAACGACAAAGTAATTCGCACGGTCACCGGCAAGGTGGCCAGCAACAAAATGGACAAGACCATCACGGTGGTGGTCGAACGCCTGGTCAAGCACCCGCAGTACGGCAAGTACATTCGCCGCCGTACCAAGCTGGTCGCGCACGATGCCGACAACCAGTGCCAGGAAGGCGACACCGTGACGATCGCGCCGTGCCGGCCGCTGTCGAAGCGCAAGGCATGGCGACTGGTGGAAATCGTCGAGCGCGCGACGGTCGCTTGAAAATCACAGTACGGGTGACGCCATGATTCAGATGCAGACAGTCCTCGACGCCGCCGACAACAGCGGCGCGCGCCAAATCCGGTGCATCAAGGTGCTCGGTGGCTCGAAGCGGCGCTACGCGCGCATCGGCGACGTCATCAAGGTGAGCGTCAACGACGCGATTCCGCGCGGCCGCGTCAAGAAGGGCGAGGTTTACAACGCGGTCGTCGTGCGCACCAAGAAGGGTGTGCGCCGGCCGGACGGCTCGCTGATCCGTTTCGACAGCAACGCCGCGGTGCTGCTCAACAACAAGCTCGAGCCGATCGGCACGCGCATTTTTGGGCCGGTGACGCGCGAGCTGCGCAGCGAGCGCTTCATGCGCATCATTTCGCTGGCGCCGGAAGTGCTTTAGGAGTTTTTCGATGCTCAGGATCAAGAAAGGCGACGAGGTCGTCGTCACCAGCGGCAAGGACAAGGGCCGGCGCGGCAACGTGCTGAAAGTGCTCGACGAGCACGTGATTATCGAGGGCGTCAACGTCGCCAAGAAACACGTGCGGCCGAATCCGAACGCAGGCGTGACCGGCGGCATCATCGACCGCGAAATGCCGCTGCACGTGTCGAACGTGATGATTTACAACCCGGTGTCGAAGAAGGGCGACCGGGTTGGTTTCCGGCGCCTCGAAGACGGACGCAAGGTGCGCTATTTCAAATCGACGAAAGAAGTCGTCGACATTTAAGAGCAGGCTCCGATGGCGAGACTACAGCAGTTATACAAGGAAACGGTCGTCAAGCAGCTCACCGAGCAGTTTGGCTACGACAACGTCATGCAGGTGCCGCGGATCGAGAAGATCACGCTGAATATGGGCCTGGGCGAGGCGGTCGGCGACAAGAAAATCGTCGACAACGCCGCCGGCGACATGGCGCGGATCAGCGGCCAGAAGCCGATCGTGACGCACGCACGCAAGTCGGTGGCCGGCTTCAAGATCCGTGAGGGCTGGCCGATCGGTTGCAAGGTCACGCTGCGCCGCGCCCGCATGTACGAATTTCTGGACCGGTTGATCAATATCGCGCTGCCGCGCGTGCGCGACTTTCGCGGCCTGAACGGCCGTGCGTTCGACGGCCGCGGCAACTACACGCTGGGTGTGCGCGAGCAGATCATTTTCCCGGAGATCGAGTACGACAAGATCGACGCGCTGCGCGGCATGGACATCACCATCACCACGACGGCGAAAACAGACGAGGAAGGCCGTGCGCTGCTGAGCGCGTTCAGCTTCCCGTTCAGAAACTGAGGATCGAACATGGCGAAGACATCGATGGTCAACCGCGAGGTGAAGCGCCGCAAGATGGTGGCGAAGTTTGCCGCGCGGCGCGCGGAACTGAAGCGGATTATCAAGGACCCGAATACTTCGATGGAAGTGCGGCACGACGCGGTTGCGCGCCTGGCGAAGCTGCCGCGTGACGGCAGTCCGGTGCGCTTGACCGAACGCTGCCAGTTAACTGGCCGGGTACACGGCGTTTATCGCAAGTTCGGGCTCGCGCGCACCAAGCTGCGCGAAGCCGCGATGCGCGGCGACGTTCCTGGCCTGCACAAGGCGAGCTGGTAGGAAACAATTATGAGCATGACTGATCCCATCGCCGACATGCTGACCCGCATCCGCAACGGTCAGACCGCGGGCAAGGTCGAAGTGACGATGCCGGCTTCGCGCCTCAAGGCCGACCTTGCGCGCGTGCTGAAGGAAGAAGGCTACATCCGGGATTTCGCACGCCGCGACGAAGGCGGCAAGCCGGTGCTTGCGGTCGTGCTGAAGTACCATGACGGCAAGCCCGTAATCAGTGAACTCAAGCGCGTCAGCCGGCCGGGTCTTCGGATTTACCGCGGCGCCGGCAAGCTGCCGAAGGTGCTCGGCGGTCTTGGCGTCGCGATCGTGTCGACGTCGAGCGGGATCATGAGCGACCGCGCTGCGCGCGCGGGCGGCCACGGCGGCGAAGTGCTGTGCGTGGTGTCGTAACGGATTTTTAAGGTAGACCTGACATGTCCATGTCCAGAGTAGCGAAACGCCCGATCGCGCTTCCCAAGGGTGTCGAAGTCAAGCTCGACGGCCGCGAGTTGAACGTCAAGGGCCCGAAGGGCACGGTTGACTTCAAGGTGCATCCGGCGATCAACGTCGCCCAGCAGGATGGTCACTTGCAGGTGAGCGAGGCGGAGGACGCCGCCGGCACGACGGCGATGGCCGGTACGACCCGCGCGCTGCTCGCGAACATCGTCAAGGGCGTCACCAGCGGCTTCGAGCGCAAGCTGGAACTGGTCGGTGTCGGTTACCGCGCCCAGGCGCAGGGCAAGGTGCTCAACCTGACGCTGGGCTTCTCGCACCCGGTCAAATACCCGGTGCCGGAAGGGATCACGATCGAGACGCCGAGCCAGACTGAAGTCGTGGTACGCGGCGTCGACAAGCAGCAGGTCGGTCAGGTGGCCGCCGAAATCCGCGGCTTCCGCCCACCGGAGCCCTACAAGGGCAAAGGCGTGCGCTACGCCAACGAGCGCGTCGTGCGCAAGGAAGCGAAGAAGAAGTGACAACAGCGGGATTCGGGATTCGGGGTTCGGGATTCGGCGAAAAGACATTCTCCGAACATTGTTAGGAGCGGCTGTAGCCGCGATAGTGAAAGTTATGGCGAACATCGACAAAAAGGCTTCCCGGTTGCGCCGCGCGCAGCGCGCCCGTGCGCGGATTCGCGAACTCGCGACGGTACGGCTGACCGTACACCGCACGCCGAGCCATATTTATGCGCAGGTGCTCGCGCCGGCCGGCGACCGTGTACTGGCGGCCGCCTCGACGCTGGATACCGGCCTGCGCAAGGAACTCAAGGGTACCGGCAACATCGCCGCGGCCCAGGCCGTCGGCAAAATGATCGCCGAAAAGGCAAAGGCTGCCGGCATCGAGCGGGTTGCATTCGACCGCTCGGGTTTCAGATATCACGGCCGCATCAAGGCGCTGGCGGACGCCGCGCGCGAAAATGGCCTTCAATTTTAAGGTAGCGATCCATGGCGAGACCTGACAGCACCACCGCATCCGCCGACGGCCTGAACGAAAAGCTCGTCGCCGTCAACCGCGTCGCCAAGGTCGTCAAGGGCGGCCGACAGTTCGGCTTTACCGCACTGACGGTGGTCGGCGACGGCGAAGGCCGGGTTGGCTTCGGCTACGGCAAGGCCCGCGAAGTGCCGGCCGCGATCCAGAAGGCGATGGAAGCGGCGCGCAAGGGCATGCGCAAGGTGGCGCTGCACGACGGCACGCTGCACTACGCGCGTGAGGCGCGTCACGGCGCGACCAAGGTCTACCTGCAGCCGGCCTCCGAAGGTACGGGCATCATCGCCGGCGGCGCGATGCGCGCGGTGCTGGAAGTCGCGGGTGTGCGCAACGTGCTCGCCAAGAGCTTCGGTTCGCGCAACCCGATCAACGTTGTGCGCGCGACGATGCATGCGCTTTCCGGTGGCCAGTCGCCCGAGGCGATCGCTGCGAAGCGCGGCAAGTCAGTCGAAGAGCTGAGGGCATAAAATGGCCAAGGCAAAGACGAAGCAATTGAAGCTGACGCTGGTTCGCAGCGTGTACGGCCGGCTGGA
>DASSOO010000186.1:0-5518 GCA_035700455.1 Gammaproteobacteria bacterium | reverse complement strand
CGCGAGCAGCAGGAACTGGCTGAGGCGATCGGCCGCGCGCTGGATCATGGCGGTATTCTTGTCGCCGAGGCCGGGACCGGCGTCGGCAAGACCTTCGCCTATCTCGCGCCGGTATTGCGCGCCGGCCGCCGCGCGCTGATTTCGACCGGCACGCGCACCCTGCAGGACCAGATTTTTCACCGTGACCTGCCGGTCGTACGGCGCGCACTCGGCCAGCCGGTCAAGGTGGCGTTGTTAAAAGGCCGCAGCAATTACCTTTGCCGCCACCGTCTTGAACTCACGCGCAACGAGGCCGAGTTGCGGCGTGAGGAAGTACCTGAGTTCCGCGCCGTTTCCACGTGGGCGCAGCGTACCGCGACCGGCGACAAGGCCGAGCTCGACGCGGTTCCGGAAGATTCGCGGCTGTGGGCGCGAGTGACCTCGACTGCCGAGAATTGCCTCGGCCAGGAATGCCCTGCATTCTCCAATTGCTTCGTCGTCAAGGCACGCCGCGAGGCGCAGCAGGCTGATGTAGTCGTCGTCAATCATCATCTGCTGTTTGCCGATATGGCGCTCAAGGAAGAAGGGTTCGGCGAACTGTTGCCGAATATCGACGCAGTCGTCGTCGACGAAGCGCACCAGTTTCCGGACATCGCCGGGCAGTACTTCGGCGAAGTGCTGTCGACACGCCAGGTGCGCGAGCTTGCCGACGACGCGCTTGCGGAATATCTCAAGAGCGCCGGCGACATGCCGGCGGTGCGGCCATGCCTGGACGGGCTCAAGAACGCTGTGGCGCGGTTGCGTTTGAGCCTCGGCGACCGCGACCGGCGGCTCGAATGGCGCGATTGCCTCGACGGCGAGGGCTTCAGCGATGCGTTGGCGGAGCTGGCAACGGCACTCGAGGAAGCGCATGGCTTGCTCGATCTGCTCGCGGAGCGTTCCCGCGGTCTCGACAACTGCCGCCAGCGTGCCGCGCAGTTGATCGCGCGCGTCGCGCAGTTTCAGGACGAGGAGGCCGACGGATACATTCGCTGGGCCGAGACCCGCGGCCGCGGCGCGTCGCTGCATCTGACGCCGTACGATGTCGCTGCGCGTCTCGCCGAGCATATTCACGGCGGCGATACCGCCTGGATATTTACCTCGGCGACGCTCGCCATTGGCGACAGCGTCGATCATTTCTGCGCGCGTGCCGGCATCGAGGCCGGCGAACGGCTCGTGCTCGGCAGTCCGTTCGATTACGAGAACAATGCGCTGCTGTACCTGCCGCAAGGCTTGCCGGCGGTGAATCGTCCGGATTACACGCGTGCCGCCGTCGACGCGGCGCTACCGCTGCTCGAGGCCAACGGCGGCCGCGCGTTCCTGCTGTTCACGAGTCATCGTGCGCTGCGCGAGGCGGCGGACTATCTTGGCGGCCGCAGTACGCATACGCTGCTGGTGCAGGGCGATGCGCCGCGCTCGCGGCTGATCGAACGCTTCCGCGATACCGAAGAGGCCGTGCTGCTCGGCACCAGCAGTTTCTGGGAAGGCGTCGACGTAAAAGGGCCGGCGCTGTCGCTGGTCGTCATCGACAAGCTGCCGTTCGCATCGCCGGGCGAGCCGGTGCTGAAGGCGCGCATGGATGCGCTTGAACGTGCGGGCGGGCGGCCCTTCGTGGAGATTCAATTGCCGCAGGCGGTTATCGCGCTCAAGCAGGGCGTCGGCCGGCTGATTCGCGACACCGCCGATACCGGCGTGATGATGCTGTGCGATCCGCGCCTGACGAGCAAATCCTACGGGCGCGTGTTTCTCGACAGCCTGCCGCCGATGCGGCGCAGCACTGCGCGCGAAGACGCGCTCGCCTTCATCCGCCGCCAGGTGATGCCCGCATGAAACTGCTGGCGATCGACACGGCGACGGCATTGTGCTCCGTCGCGCTCTATATAAATGGCGAAATCGCGGAACGTGCCGCGCACGAGCCGCGCGCACACGCCGACCGTGTGTTGCCGTTTGTGGACGAGTTGCTCGCCGAAACCGGCCTGAATCTGCGGCAACTCGACGGACTCGCCTTCGGCCGCGGCCCCGGCGGATTTACCGGCCTGCGGGTCGCCGCCGCGGTGACGCAGGGTCTTGCACTCGGCGCCGGGCTGCCGGTCGCACCGGTCTCGGATCTCGCTGCCGTCGCGCACGGTGCGCACGCCGCGCGCGGCTGGCGCGGTGTCCTCGCCGGCCTCGATGCACGCATGGGCGAACTTTATTACGCGGCCTACGTGTGCGAGACGGAACGGGTGAGGCTGGTCGGCAGCGAAACGCTCGCGGCCCCGGCGGAGGTCGAGCTGCCGGCGGAGCAGGGCGGATCGTGGCACTGCGCCGGGCCCGGCTGGCCCGCTTATGCCGATGCGCTGCCGGGCGCTGTACGTATCCGGCTGGACGATTTTTACGACGCGCCGCCGCGGGCGAGTTCGATTGCGGTGCTCGCTGCCGCGGAGCTTCGCGCCGGCCGCGCTGTAGCGCCGGAAGATGCGGTGCCGGTGTATCTTCGCGACCGCGTCGCCGAAAAGCCGGCTTGAGTGCAAGGTCCGCCGTCGGCTAAAATTTGCACTCGCTCGCACCTTATTTTTCCACCTTTTCCCGGACTCGCCCATGCAAATCACCTTGCTCAAAGCCAAGCTGCACCGCGCCTGTGTCACGCACTCCGAAAAGGATTACGAAGGTTCCTGCGCGATCGACAGCGAACTCCTGGAAGCCGCCGGCATTCAGGAATACGAGCAGATCCAGATTTACAACGTTGCCAACGGCGAGCGCTTTACGACTTACGCAATCCGCGCCGAGCACGGTTCGCGCATCATTTCCGTCAACGGCGCCGCGGCGCATCGCGCATCGCCGGGCGACCGCGTCATCATCTGCGCCTATGTCGGGCTCGACGCCAACGAGGCGCGCGCCCATAAGCCGCACCTGATTTATCTCGACGAAGACAACCGCGTCGTGCGTACCGCGCATGCGACGCCGGTGCAGGCTGCCTGATCCCGCCTCACCGCGGCGTCGCATAGAACGAGCGGCGCATGGACGCGCAATTCAAGAAAGAAGTGCTGGCGGCGGCCATCGCGGCACCGTCGGCCGACAACTCTCAGCCGTGGCGGTTTGCCTGGCGCAGCGACGCGCTCGATCTATATATCGATCCTGCCCGTGCCGGCGGACCGTCCGACGCCCGCTTCCTGCTAAGCGACCTTGCGACCGGCGCCTGTCTCGAAAACATACTTATTCGCGGCCGTTCGCTTGGGCACGAAGCCGATATCGATCTTTTACCGGGCAACGACGAGCTGTGGGTCGCGCGGGTTCGCTGGCGAGCTGCGCCGGCAAACGACACGGCGCTGGCCGCAGCAATTCCCGCACGCCATACCGATCGCCGTTTTCCGTGGCGCGGACCTATCCGTTCGAATGTGCGCGCGCGGCTGCAAGCGCAGGCCAGCGGTTTTCCCGGCATCGCACTGCATTGGTTTGAGTCCAACGCAGAGAGGCGCGCGGCGCTCGCGGCGATGTTTCGCGCAGAAAGTTTGCGCTTTCGCAGCGCCATGCTGCGCGCGGAATTATTTTCGAGTATCCGGTTCGATCGCGGCTGGCGTGCCGGCACGGAGGAAGGACTTGCGCCGTCGACTCTTGCGGTAGAAGTACCCATTCGACCGCTGTTTCAATTGCTGCGCCATCCTGCGGCGATGGCTGCCATTAGAGGCATCGGTGGCGCTGCGCTGCTCGGTTTTCGATCCGCGGTTGTGCCCGTGCGGCTGTCGCCTGGCTTATGCCTGCTGTCATCGGCTGGAACTGACCGGGCCGCGGTTGTGACCGCCGGGCGCGTACTGGAGCGCGTATGGTTGCAGGCGACCGCGGAGGGCCTGGCGGTGCAGCCGTTTGCCGCCGCCGGCGTGCTGAGCTTCGGACTTGTGAAGCTTGGGTCCCAGTTCGATGCCGATATTTCCCGGCTGCAGGCTCTGATGCGCGAGTTGACGCCCGGCTGGCATGGGCTGATTTTCCTGAGGCTGGGCCGGGCGGCAACCCCGGCACGCTGGCGTGGCGGCCGGCGGCCTCCCGGTGACTTCGAGGTCGTTGATGAAGCCTGAAACCCCGTCGGAGCCTGGGCCGATAGAGGACTGCCGCGGGGGCTGTCGACGCATTTTACAGGCGGTCTACGCGCGGCTTGTCGCGACAGGCTTTAAGCCTTTGAAAGGAAAGAAGAAATTACAGGTTCATCAGGCTTTCCGGAAACTCGGCCATAAAGCCGCCAAACCTGGCCTCGTTGGCGTCGGGGGTTTTTACAAACGGGGCGGCGCCAGACCGGCGGCGGCGACAAGCAGCTTCGTGTGCCACAGGTCTGGCTTTCCTAGTGCTTATGAATCAATGACTTGAGAGGCGGCGGCCCGATTGGCACGCATCTTGCATTGAATGTATGTGCAAGGACGCAAAAACTTTCAACAAGGAGAAAGCTATGAGACATCTGAAAATAGCAGCAATGCTCGGCGGCGCTGTGGGCGGTGCTTTGCTGCTGTCCGCTCAGGCGTTCGCGAGTCCGATCACGGTGGACGGCGTCACCTTTCATACGGGCGCCTACTTCCAGTCCAACCAGATTTTCGAAAACTTCGTGAACAATGTCGGTGACATGCTGAGCGGCTACGGGCAGGTTACTGCGATCGATAGCCATACCGACTTCTGCTCGGGTTGCGATCTGGCCTTTACGTTCAGCGGCTACAACGTGACCGCCATTGACGACCAGAATGTCGACTTCTCGGGCGGCATGGTCAATTTCTACGTGCTTCCGGAGGGCAGCTTCGATGCTTCCGATCCGGGCACCGCGACGAGCGGTACGCTGTTCCTCTCGACTGCCGGCCACGTCTTTGACGGCCAGAACAACTATGCGGGCCGTAGCGGCACGTTGTTGTCGACCGGCAGTGCGCTCGAGACGCCGTCAGCCGCGGGCACCGGCATCGGGCAACTCGACGCCACCGGCGGAGATGCATTCCAGTTCTTCGACACCAACACCATCGACGACTTCCGCGGCGGTTTTGCAGACTTCGTGTTCACGACCGACTTCGGTACCGCCGGCTGCGCCAACACCGGCAGCTCCGAGCCGATCTGCGGTTCCGCGAGCCTGCAGGGCAATGCTCAAGCGGCTGTTCCCGAGCCGAGCGCGCTGGGCCTGATGGGCCTCGGCCTCATCGGCCTTGGCTTCCTCACCCGCCGCCGCCGTCGCAGCTAAGGCGAAGCAAACATCAAGCAGCCACCAAGAAGCTGCCAATGGGAAACGCCGCCTTCGGGCGGCGTTTTTTTAGTGAGCGCAGCGGCCGGGAAAGCCGGTTTTCCTGTGCTTCCGGAGCGATAGAAGATCGCCAAAGCGTATGTCGACAGTGTCTCGCGGCACCGGGACGAGACCCTGGGGCGGCTTTAAGGCTTCGTGGCGCTGCCGGCATGAGCTTGATGCCCAAGCTCGCAGGGCTTTTGGCGCTGACCTGCCGGTCGTCTAAAATGACGCTTCACGCACAACAATCAACGAAGTCGTGAAAGCATCTCCGTT
>DASSOO010000185.1:0-2814 GCA_035700455.1 Gammaproteobacteria bacterium | reverse complement strand
CAGCTCCACGCTCTGGATCTTGCCGTCCTTGATGTCCCAGATGTCGTACGGCGTGATCACGTCGCCGTTCTTGTCGAAATCATCGGGACCGGCGGCGCCGGTGAAGTTGATGTCCTTGCCGGCCTTGATCAACTGCAGCGCCTTGGTCACGCCTTCCTGAGTGCCGCCGATCACTTCTTCGCCACCCGGATTGGCGACGCTGCGCAACTGCGCGCGGATCACCGAGCCGGTGATCGCATTGGCGTCGGTGATGTGCCCTTTGACAATCGCCTGCGCCAGTGCCAGCCCGATCAGCACTGCCGCGTCGTACGCGGGTGCGGTGAACGGCGGGATGCGGGTGCGGTGGAACTGATCCGCGTAATTTTTCTTGAAGCCCTGGTAGGCCGGCGCGTCGACGTCCTCGCCGGGCGCGGTGCCGAGCGTGCCGTTCAGCGTCTGTGCGCCAACCGCCTTCAGCACGTCGTCCGATTTGTTGCCGTCGGTGAGCTGCCACTTCGTTAAGTTGAAGATGTCGCGCGATTCCTTCAGGATCACCGCGCTGTGCGACGGGTAGCTCGGCAGGAACAGCAATTCCGGCTTGCCCTTCAGCGCGGTCGCGAGCTCGGCCTTGTAGGTCGCCTGCACTTCTTCCGGATGCGGCACCTGCGCCAGGAGCTTGCCGCCGCGTTTTTCGAACGATTTCGCAAATGCGTTCGACAGGCCCTGGCCGTACGGGTTGTTGATGTAAATGCTGGAGGCGGTCTTGAACTTGTAATCCTTGATGATCTCGCCGGTGGCGAGCTGGGCCGCCACCACGCCCTGCAATGCATCCGACGCGGTGGTGCGGAACAGCAGGTCGGTTTTCTGATCGGCGGGCAGCACGCTGATCAGCGGCGAGGTCGCACCGTTGTCGATCTGCAGCACGCCGGCCGGCAGCGCAACCGACGTTGCGACCGCCACCGTGACGCCGCTCGACCAGCCGCCGACGATCGCGACGACGCCGTCGGCCTCGACCAGCTTGCGCGCGGCGGCGATACCGGGCGTCGGCAGCGTGTTGGTGTCGACGGTGATCAGCTGCTTGATGATCGGGCCGCCCAGCACTTCCTGCGCCGCCTTGTTGACCTGGTTCACGCCGAGCTGCGCGGCATCCTTGTAAAATGGCCCGAATTCGGCGGCGGAACCGGTGAACGGCGCGATCTGGCCGACGTTGACGGCCGGCGGCGCCGCAGCATAGGCGCGGCGAAACGGGACCGTGCTGCCGAGCACGGCCGCGCCTCCTGCGGCTCCAACGGACAAAAGAAATTTGCGGCGGCTGGTGGGTTTTGAACTGCGGTCGGTCATGGTTTTTCTCCTTGGGTGCCGCATCCTCACGTATCGGTTTCGCGAAGCGTGGCATCAATCGCGCGCCGCGGGGCCGCCTGAATGGCGGCTGCGTTTTTTCGTTCCGGCCACAGCAGGTATTCGCTGACGGGCCTCGCGGCGATCCTTGCACAGCTTCATGCCGTCGATGGCGCCGCGACGGATCGTGTTTCCGGAGCCGCGCGGCCGGCCTTCGGCGTCGCTACATTACAGCCCTGATCGCGGGGGCCGTCAAGCCAGCGTCATCTGCCGGCCGGCGGGCTTCGATGATGCCGCCGCCGAGGCAGACGCGGCTTTCGTAGAGGACCAGTGACTGTCCGGGCGTCACTGCCCATTGCGGTTCGGCGAACTCGACCTCGCAGCCTCTCTCGTCGACGCCGGCGATGACACAGGGTGCGTCCGGCTGACGGTAGCGCGTCTTCGCGTTGTAAACCCATTGCGTGTGCGGTGCGCTGCCACCGATCCAGTGCAGGTCGGCCGCCCGCAGGCTGCGGCTCAGCAACGCCGGATGATCATGGCCCTGAACCACGATCAGGCGGTTGTTCGGGAGGTCCTTGCCGGCGACGTACCACGGCGCACCGTCACCGTCCGCGCGGCCGCCGATGCCGAGGCCCTGGCGCTGCCCGAGGGTGTGGTACATCAGGCCCGTGTGGCGGCCGATCACCGCGCCGTCGGGTGTGCATATGTCGCCGGGATCGGTCGGCAGATAGCGGTTGAGGAATTCACGGAACGGCCGTTCGCCGATGAAGCAGATACCGGTCGAATCCTTCTTGTCATGGTTGGGAAGGCCTGCGGCCCGCGCGATTTCGCGCACGTCGCGCTTGTAAAGCTTCCCCAGCGGAAACAGTGTCTTCGACAACTGCTGCTGGTTGAGCCGGTAGAGGAAATAGCTCTGGTCCTTGGTGCCGTCTTCGGCTTTCAGCAGCTGGTAGAGGCCGTCGATTTCGCGTACCTGCGCATAGTGTCCGGTCGCGATATGGTCGGCGCCCAGTTTCAGCGCGTGATCGAGAAACGCGCGGAACTTGATTTCGGCGTTGCACAGTACGTCGGGGTTGGGCGTGCGGCCGGCCCGGTATTCACGCAGAAATTCGCTGAACACGCGGTCACGGTATTCGGCCGAGAAATTGACGGAGTCGACGTCGATGCCGATGCGGTCGGCGACCGACACCGCGTCGATCAGGTCCTGGCGCGAGCTGCAGTACTGGTCGTCATCGTCATCCTCCCAGTTCTTCATGAACAGCCCCGACACGTGGTAGCCCTGCTGCTTCAGCAGCAGCGCCGCTACCGACGAATCGACGCCGCCTGACAGGCCGACAATGACATGCGCGCGATTCATGATTCAGTCGAAATGAGTCAGCAGATCGAGCGGATAGCGGCGCCCGGCAAGATAGTCTTCCATGCAGCGTATTACCAGCGGCGTGCGATGGCGCTCGGCGCCGGCACGGATCTCGTCTGGTGTCAGCCACACGGCGCGCA
>DASSOO010000184.1:0-7871 GCA_035700455.1 Gammaproteobacteria bacterium | reverse complement strand
GACGATCCGCTGTTCGCGAAGCGCCTCGAAGAACTCGGCTGTGTCGCGGTGATGCCGCTGGCTGCGCCGATCGGCTCCGGGCTCGGCATTCGCAACCCCTACAACATCGCGGCGATTGTCGAAAACGCGCGGGTGCCGATTCTCGTGGATGCCGGTGTCGGTACTGCCTCGGACGCGGCGATCGCGATGGAGCTTGGCTGCGACGGTGTGTTGATGAATACCGCTATCGCGCAGGCCAAAAATCCGGTGCTGATGGCGAGTGCCATGCAAAAGGCGATTGCCGCCGGCCGCGAAGCTTTCCTCGCCGGCCGGATGCCGCGCCGCCGCTTCGCCAGCGCCTCCTCCCCTATCGAGGGTCTCTTTTTCTAGTTCTTTCCGGGTCCCGCGTCCCGGGTCCCGGCCCGGGGCAGTCTGATGAAGCCGAACGAATCGAATCCCGCTGGCGGCTTGCCAGCCGTGCCCACCCAAACCCGAATTCGTAGCTTCGTGCGCCGCGAGGGCCGGCTGACGCCGGCCCAGCAGCGGGCGCTTGAGGAGTTGTGGCCACGTTACGGTCTCGACTTCGCACTGGCACCGCTGGATTTCGCCGCAGTTTTCGGACGCCCGGCGCCGCTGACGCTCGAAATCGGCTTCGGCAACGGCGAGACGCTTGCGGCGCTCGCGGCGGCGCATCCGGAGCGCAACTACCTTGGCATCGAGGTACACCGCCCCGGCGTCGGCCGGCTGCTCAACGCGCTCGCGGCCCGCGGGCTCGACAACGTGCGCGTCATAATGCACGACGCGGTCGAGGCGATCGAAGCGATGCTGCCCGATGCGGTCGTCGACCAGGCGCTGATTTATTTTCCAGACCCGTGGCCGAAAAAGCGCCACCACAAGCGGCGCCTGGTGCAACCTCCGTTCGTTGCCATGCTCGCGCGGGCGCTGGCGCCCGGTGCGCGGCTGGAACTGGCAACCGACTGGGACGACTATGCCGCCGGAATGCTTGAGACGCTGGAGGCGACGCCGGCGTTCCTCAATCTGGCCGGCCGCGGCCGGTTTGCGGAGCGGCCGCCGTACCGGCCGAGCACGCGCTTCGAGCGACGCGGGCTGGGCCTCGGCCACGCGGTGCGCGACCTGGTCTACGAGCGGGTTCGCAAATATTGAACCGCCGCGCAAAGCGCGGTTGCACCGCCACTGGGAGTGGCCTATAAAATAGGCTGAAGCGCGTGGTTCGTCGCGGATTGTGCCGCACGTGCGTACAGGAGGCTGCTATGGACAGCGATCCGGAATTTCCGCCGGTCGCGGCCGGCGATTGGTACCAGACCATGAGCGGCGAGCTTTTTGAAGTGATCGCCGTCGACGAAAACGAGGATACGATCGAGGTGCAGTTTTTCGACGGCACCGTTGCCGAATTCGATCGCGATTCGTGGAACGAGACGGTGCTCGGTCCGGCTGCCGCGCCGGAGGACTGGTCCGGCTCGCTCGACATCAGCCGCGAGGACTTTGATTCCGATGGCGACATCCCGCTCGATCGCGGTGCGCGCCCGCGCGGCTATCTCGATTTACCCGAAGATTAAAAGGCCGATCCAAAGCCGCCGCACTGTCGCGGAACAACAAAACGGAATAACGACTTCTTGCTGTTACCGGCAATCAATCCGCTTAGCGCATTTAATTAAAATGCGCGGAACACTTTTCGCTTTAAGCGCACTGTTCCTCGCAGTGCTCACGCTGATGCTCGGCAGCGGCCTGCTCGGCTCGCTGCTGAGTCTCAGGCTCACGCTGATGGGTTACGGCAGCGGCATCACCGGCATGGTGATGTCGGGCTATTATGCCGGCCTCGTCGGCGGCTCGTTCGTTGCACCGGCAATCGTGCGTCGCGCCGGACACATCCGCGCCTTCGCCGCGTTCGCGGCGGTGAACACCATCGTCGTACTGCTGCATTCGCTGTTTCCGGAAGCGCTCGCGTGGGGGCTGCTGCGGCTGGTTAACGGCCTGTCGATGATGGGCCTGTACATGGTCGTCGAGAGCTGGCTCAACGAACGCGCCGACAGCAGCATCCGCGGGCGCGTCTTCTCCGTTTACATGACAACGACGTTTCTCGGCCTTGGCGCGGGCCAATTCCTGCTGCGCGCCAACGGCCAGGGCCAGACGCTGTTCACGATCGCCGCGATCCTGTTCGCCGCAAGCCTGATTCCGGTGACGCTGACGCGCGCCGTGCACCCGCAGCCGGTCAAGAACGTGCGTGTGCGCATCGGCCGGCTGATCAAGGTTGCGCCATTCGGAGTCTGGGGCTGTCTCGGCGCCGGCCTTGCGAACGGCGCGTTCTATTCGCTGGGCCCGGCATTCGGTATCCACGAAGGCCTGTCGGTGGACCAGGTCGCGTGGCTGATGGGCGTGACAATTCTGAGCGGGCTGGTGCTGCAGTGGCCGGTGGGCATGCTGTCGGACCGCTTCGACCGGCTGCGCATGCTCGGAGCGCTGAGTTTTGCCGTCGCGGCGGCGAGCGGGGCGATCATCGTCATCGGCGGTTCGCCGCTGCTCGCGCTTCTGATCGCGGCGGCAATTTTCGGCGGCCTGACGTTCACGACCTATCCCGTTGCGGTCGCGCATGCCAACGACCACATCGACGCGGGCGAAGTCGTGCCGGCGAGCGCGGCCCTGATCCTGTCGTACGGTGTCGGCGCAGCGGTCGGACCGATGGGTGCGGCATGGACCATGGCAGCGATCGGGCCGCGCGGGCTGTTCCTGTTTATAGCGGTCATTTCCTGCGCCGTCGGCATCGCCGTCTTTGTCGCACCGCGGCGCGCGCCCGTGCCGCCGGAAGAGCAGGCGCCGTTTGTCGCGATGCCGCGCACGTCCGCGGTTATTGCGCAGCTCGACCCGCGTGCCGAAGTCGAGCCGGAAGTGCACGTGCAGGAAGAAACGTAGCGGGGCCTCAGGCGAGCAGAGTCGAGGTCAATGCAATGGCAAGAGCAATGCACATCGCAACGCCGTAGAAGCAGGCGAGCACCGACCATTTTGTTAACGTCTTGAACCAGCCCTGGCGGTAAACGTTGCGCATGGCGACGATCAGGTAAATCGTCAGGTACAGCCACAAAAAGCCAGCCAGATTATTGGTAATCGAAGTCAGGCCGAAATGCTCGGCCAGCCCGTAGCTGGCGAGGTAGAGAATCGCGGCGAGAAATACGACCGCGTGGTAGTGGAAGCTGAAAATCAAATGCTCGACGTAGTAACGCCGTCGGCGCACGTACAGTATCTTCAAGAACAGCGCGAACACCGGCAGCAGGATGAACATCGCGGTCGGCAGGCGGCTGATGGCCGCCGAGAAGAACGCTTGAGGCCTCTCGTTGTAGGCCATAGCCTGTTCGGCGAGTCTTCGCACCCAGGGCGGCTTGTTCGCCAACTCAGGCTTGTCGATCCTGAAATGCAGTTGTCCGCCCGGTGCCGAGGCCGCGGCCGAATCGAAGTCGAACCAGGTGGTTCCGACGAGAGCAATCGACAATAAAAAGAAAAACACAACGCTGATGAACAGGTAAAGCCGGAGCGGCGGGATGTAGCGCGAACGCCGGCCATCCAGATATTCGTTGGTGAGAAAGCCGGGCCGCCACAACAGCGGTCTGACGCTGCGCAGGAAACGTGAGTCGAGGCTGAGTATGTCGCCGGCGAAGTCGCCGATGAGTTCGGTGAGCGACATGACATTGCTGTGGGAATCCTGCCCGCAGGCGGAACAATAGCGCCCGCCGAGTGCGTGGCCGCAATTGGCGCACAGCATGGCAGTTGCGGCCGGACCTTCGAGAATGCGGCGCTCGGCGCTGAAGCGGTTGCCGAAACGGGCGACACCGTCGGCGCGCATTTCCGAAGCATGCTGTGCGAAATAGTCGTCGAGTGCCTGGCGGTCCACGAGGCGGTAGCGCACCACCCGCAGCACGTGGCGATGCCCGGCTTCGCGCGGCTCAATCTCGGCATCGATAAAGCCCGGCAGGCCCAGCATCGTGTCGACATGGCTTTTCAGCCACGCATCGAAGCGTCCGGCGAGCCGTTTCTGTACCTTCAGGCTGACTTCGTAGATGACCGGCTGCGGCGCGGGCGGGGCGGCGTCGAGACCGGCCGGTAACGTCGCCGCCGGATCGGCAATGTCGGAGTTCATTCTTCCTCGCCGCCGGTATCTTGCGGCTTCGCGCGGCCGCGCCGGCGCCGTGCCCTCGGCTTGATCGATTTCGTGCCGAGTTCGTCGGGTGCGAAATCGTCGACCGCTATGATCGCCGCCGTCAGCTCTTCGAGCCGCGCAAGCAGTGCGGCCTCGTCACCGCCGAGCACGCCGGCAGATTCGGCTTGTTGCGGCGAAACGCCACCGTCTTCTGCATTGACGATGCCGCTCTTGAGAGCGTCGTGCAGCCGTTTCTCCAGCGGCGCGGCTTTGGCGGCGAGTTCCAGCGCCTCGTTCATCATGCCGATCGGGCTCTTGCGGTCGCCGGTATACACACCATCGGTCAGCCGGTCGCGGCTGGCGCCGGCGACGCTGATAAGTTCCGCCACGTCCCCTCCAAGCGCGTCGCTCGGCGCCGAGAACGTACGTCCCGTGGGGAAGATCAGCACCCGCAAGAGCAGTGCCGCCCACGAGCTGGGGAAGTTGCGTAACAGGCCGTGAATCTGCTCCTGCAACCGGTACAGCGTGTCGCGGCAGGCCCACTCGACCAGCGGCAAATCCTCGCGCGGCCGGCCCTGGTCTTCGTAACGCTTGAGCACAGCGGAGGCGATGTAGAGATAGCTCAGCGCGTCGCCGAGGCGCGCGGAGATCTTCTCGCGCTTCTTGAGGCCCCCGCCGAGTATCGACATCGTGATGTCTGCCGCGAGCGCGAACGCGGCACTGTAGCGATTGATTTGCTGGTAGTAACGACGCGTGTCGGCGTCGCCGGGCGCACCGGTGAAGCGCGCATGCGTAAGCCCCATCCAGAATGCGCGCGCGGCGTTGCTGAGCGCAAAGCCGATGTGGCCGGTCAGCGCCTCGTCGAACTGCTCGAGACCGCGTTCCCGATCGTCGTCGGCCGCCGCGTGCATTTCCTTGAGCACGTACGGATGGCTGCGGATCGCGCCCTGGCCGAAGATGATCAGGCTGCGCGTGAGAATGTTGGCGCCTTCTACGGTGATCGCAATCGGTACCGATTCGTAAGGCCGGCCAAGATAATTGCGCGGCCCAAGCTGAATGCCTTTGCCGCCGTGAATGTCCATCGCATCGTTGATGACGCTTCGGCCCATCTCGGTGACGTGGTACTTGGCAATTGCTGACGGTACCGCCGGCGTCTCGCCGAGATCGTTGGCGCCCGCGGTCATCAGCCGCACCGCATCCATTGCATACAATGTGCCGCCCATGCGTGCAAGCACTTCCTCGATACCGCCGAACTTCGCGATCGGCAACCGGAACTGCTTGCGTATGCGCGCATAAGCGCCGCTCGCAAACACGGCGAGCTTGGCGTTGCCGGCGGCGCTCGACGGCAGGGAGATCGAACGGCCGGCGGCGAGGCTTTCCGTGAGCATGCGCCAGCCGCGGCCGGCCATCTTTTCACCGCCGATGATCGCATCGAGCGGCACGAACACGTCCTTGCCTTCGGTCGGGCCGTTCTGGAACGGAATGTTGAGCGGGAAATGGCGCCGGCCGATGGTCACGCCCGGCAGGTCCGGCGGAATCAGCGCACAGGTGATGCCGTACTCATCCTGCTCCCCGATCAGGTGATCAGGGTCGTATAGCTTGAACGCGAGACCGAGCACGGTCGCGATCGGTGCGAGCGTGATGTAGCGCTTGTTCCAGTTAAGCCGTATGCCGACGATTTCTTCGCCGTCCCAAGTGCCCTTGCAGACGATACCGGTATCTTCGATCGCGCCGGCGTCGGAACCGGCGGTCGGCGCGGTCAGCGCGAAGCAGGGAATCGCTTCACCCTTCGCCAGCGCCGGCAGGTAATGATCGCGCTGCTCCTGTGTGCCGTAGCGCAACAGCAGTTCCGCCGGGCCGAGCGAATTCGGTACCGAAATGATCGACGCCGCCGTCGGGCTGCGCGTCGCGACCTTGACCAGCACCTGCGACACCGCGACGTTGGAAAACTCCAGGCCGCCGTACGCCTTCGGGATGATCATCGCGAAGAAGCCCTGCTCCTTGATGTAGGCCCAGACTTCCGGCGGCAGGTCGCCCAGTTCGTGGGTGATCCGCCACTCATCGAGCATCGCGCACAGAGTTTCGGTGGGGCCGTCGAGGAAGGCCTGCTCTTCAGCGCTGACGGCGGGTACCGGAATCGTCAGCAGCCGGTCCCAGTTCGGCCGGCCGCTGAACAGTTCGCCGTCCCACCAGACGCTGCCGGCCTCGAGCGCGGCGCGCTCTGTCTCCGACATGTCGGGCATGACCTTGCGGAACAGATCGAACAGCGGGCCCGACAGCCAGCGCCGCCGCAGTTCGGGCGAATTCAGCACCGCTGCGAGGGCGATCAGCAGCGCCCACCAGAACAGCTTCAGCCAGCCGGAATCGCCGACGAAGGTATAAGCGATCACCAGCGCCGTCGCCCAGGCCGTGGTAATGGCGAGGCTGGTACGCCGGTAGGCGAGGATCAGCGCGCCGCCGACCGCGATGATGGCCCAGAGGAATGCCGCCATGATCCGCTCCGGAAAAGCTCAGACTATAGTCTAACGACCGGATGCCCGAAAAAGCACTGCCGGACGAATACCGGGTTCGGCCTTCTCGGCCACGGGAGCGGTTTCAGCCGGGATATAGACCTCCGGCACCACGGCTGAAGCCGCTCCTGCATGCCATGTCGCTGTTTCAGAGCAGGTCTTTGACGCCGTCGCGCTCCTCACGCAGTTCCTTTTCGGTCGCCTGCATCTTTTCGCGGCTGAAGTCGTCGATGTCGAGGCCCTGCACGATCTCGTATTTGCCGTTGCTGCAGGTAACCGGGTACGAATACATGACACCCGGCGCGATGTCGTAGCTGCCGTCGCTCGGCACCGCCATGCTGGTCCAGTCGCCATCGGCGGTGCCGAGAGCCCAGATGCGCATGTGGTCGATCGCCGCCGACGCCGCCGACGCCGCGGAGGAAGCACCGCGCGCCTTGATGATCGCGGCGCCGCGCTGCTGTACCGTGCCGATGAAGGTGTCGCGGAACCAGGCCTGGTCGACCAGCTCGGCCGCCGGCTTGCCATTGACCGTGCAGTGATTAATGTCCGGGTACTGCGTCGACGAGTGGTTGCCCCAGATGATCATCTTTTTGATATCGGTAACGTGCGTGCCGGTCTTGTCGGCGAGCTGTGCCAGCGCGCGATTGTGGTCGAGCCGCGTCATCGCGCTGAATTGGTGATCGCCCAAGTCTGGTGCGCTGCTGCGCGCGATCAGCGCATTGGTATTCGCCGGATTTCCGACAACCAGCACACGCACGTCGCGACTGGCGTGGTCGTTGAGCGCCTTGCCCTGCGGCCCGAAGATTTTCGCGTTCTGCTGCAGCAGATCCTTGCGTTCCATGCCGGCGCCGCGCGGTTTCGCGCCGACCAGCAATGCGTAATCGGCGTCCTTGAAGGCGACATCGGGCTGATCGGTCGCGACTGCGTCCATCAGCAGCGGAAACGCGCAGTCTTTGAGCTCCATGACCACGCCTTTGAGCGCGTCGAGTGCGGGCGGGATTTCCAGCAGTTGCAGGATCACCGGCTGCTCGGGACCGAGCATGTCGCCGGCGGCGATCCGGAATACCAACGCGTAGCCGATGTGGCCGGCGGCGCCGGTGATCGCGATGCGGACGGGCTTCTTCATTATTGACTCCAGCGGAAGGCGGGAAAACGCAGGAACCTCTGATGAAACAGAGGTTCCGCGGTAAAGGATTTCAGTCTCTGGAGAAGCCACGTGCCTTCTCCAGAACTGT
>DASSOO010000183.1:0-4192 GCA_035700455.1 Gammaproteobacteria bacterium | reverse complement strand
CCGGTAGAGCCCAAAACCCAGCAGCGCCGCCAGCGCGACGATCCACACCCAGTCATAGTGTCCGAAACCGGTCATAGCGAAGCTCCGCACGTCGGCCGGTCACTATGATAAACGGCAAAACCCCGAGACACGACACCGCCGCAGCCGCAACGGATCAAGAATCTCAGGCCGGTGTTTGCCGACCAGGGCTGGCGCTGGCCCAACTGCGAATCCATCAACATTTTTCTTGACAACCGTCGATCCGGCTACTACTGTTAATACATCAACATTTCATGTTGGGAACCAGGATATGGACCAAGCCTTGCACTCCAAGCTCGGGCGGCGCGAAAGCCAGATCATGGACATCGTCTATCGCGAGGGCGAAGCGACCGCTGAGGTGATCCGCGAAGCGTTACCCGCACCGCGGCCGTCGAATTCGTCGGTCCGCTCGATGCTGCGGCTGCTCGAAGAAAAGGGCCACCTCGCACACCGTCGCGAAGGCCGGCGCTTTATTTATCGGCCGGCCGTGTCCACGAAACGTGCACGCCGCTCGGCTCTGAACCACCTCGTGGATACATTTTTCGGCGGCTCCACACAAACCGCCGTTGCGACGCTCTTGTCGATGCGCGCATCGAAGCTGTCGGAATCGGAATTAACCGAATTATCGGAACTCATCGATAAAGCGGGTGGCCGTTCAAAATGATATTGCCGTTTTCAGCGAGGCTGCCCGTGTTCGTGGCAAGGCGCGACGCGCAGGTAATGGTTACTCCATTATCAAGCGGCGCAACGCTGCCCACGGGCGCGGGCAGCCTCGCCCATCAACGTTATTACCATGTAGCGGGAACGCCTGTGCGCTCCAATCACCGCGTTGCGCTCCCTTGCCATAGTGCGGCTATGCCGCGGTCGCGCGCCTTGTGCTTGAAGCGCATAGGCGTTCTGAAGACGGCAATATCACTTTGAACGGCCACGGGAAGGAGATGAAATGATGGACATTCAAGCTGCCGTATTTGCGGCCGCCGGTGGGCTCGCCGGTATTCTGGCCAAAGGCGCGCTGTTGCTGGCGGTCGCGGCCGTGGTTTCGTTTTGCCTGCGCCGCCACGCGTCGGCGGCGTTCCGGCACGCGGTCTGGCATCTGACCTTTGTCGGCTTGCTGCTGCTGCCGCTGGTCGCAGCGTTGGGGCCGCAGCTCGATTTGCCGGCGCTGCCGTTCGCGGCGGCGTCTGCGCCGCCGGCGGCACAAGTCGCTACCCTGCCGGCGGCTGCATCGGACAGCGTTGCCGCGGCCGATCTGCCGACACTGCCTGCCGGCAACGGCCTGGCAACCGAGGACAATACGGGTCCGGCGGGATGGTTGACCGCGCTGCTGTTTGTCTGGGCGCTGGGTGCGGCTGCACTGCTCGCGCGCCTCGGCCATGGCTTGATCCGTATAGCGTGCCTCAGCCGGCAAGCGACTCGCGTCGATGATGCCGAATGGAATGCGCTCACCCGCGAGATCGCAATTGAGCTCGGCCTGCGCCGCGAAGTCGCACTGCGCTGCCACGCCGACATCGACATGCCGATGACGTTCGGCATTCGCCACCCGGTCATCCTGCTGCCGATAGGAGCCGGCGACTGGCCTGCCGACAAGCGCCGCCTGGTGCTGCTGCACGAGCTGGCGCATGTCCGCCGCGGCGACGTACAAACGCAACTCGTGATGCATTTTGCGCGCGCTTTGCATTGGCCCAATCCGCTGGCTTGGGTAGCTGCGCGCCACTTTCTGCTGACGCGCGAGCAAGCCTGCGACGACCGCGTGCTTGCCGCGGGGGCGCGGCCGAGCGATTACGCCGGTCAGCTCGTCGAGGTTGCGCGAGGCGTGACGCGCGCGAACGGTTTCGTTCCGACGCCCGCGATGGCCGCACCGAACGAACTGAAAAACCGTATCCAATCGATCCTCGACGAACGGCGCCGCCGCCGCGTGCTGTCGCGTCCGGGTGCCTGGGGAATGGCCGCAGTGACGCTCGCCATCGTGCTGCCGCTGGCGGCGTTGCGTCCGGCGGCGGCCGAAGCCGACTCTGCCGCGGTGGCGCAAAGCGCACCGGCTGTGCCCGGAACGGCGGCCCAAGCGAGCCTTGCCCGCTCCCCACGGCAAGCCCCGGCACCGGTCGCGCGGGGGCGCGCAGCGGAGCCCGCCGTGGCCCCGCGGGCAGTGCATAACCATCCGGTCGATCCGGAAACGCAAATCCAGAAGCAGGCGGTGTTTGCGCTGTCGCGACTGCCGGCGAAGGAAAGCGTGCCGCGGCTGATTGAGGTCGCGAAGTCGCATGCGAACGCGGCTGTTCGCGGCTTCGCGCTCATGTGGCTGGGACAGAGCGGGGATCCGGCGGCCGTCAAGTTTCTCAACGACTTCATCGCCAGCAACGCGCCGCTCGAACTACGGGAAAAAGCGTTGTTCGGCATTTCGCGTCTGCCCAAGGACAGCGTGCCGATGCTCATCAACGTGGCGAAACACGGCACCGATCACAGCCTGCGCGAAAAGGCGATCTTCTGGCTCGGCCAAAGCGATGATCCGCGTGCAGCCGAAGCGCTGATGGACATTATTCAGCGGCGGTCGAAGTGATGCGCGCAAAATTCCTTTGCCTGCCGCTCGCGCTGCTGCTGCTACTGCCATGCGCGCTGTATGCCCAGACCGTCATCCGCACGCCGGACACGACGCAGCCGCTCGCAACGCGTTGGCAATGGGCGCTGCAAAAGGCTGACAGTACCGAATGCGGCCACGGCTGCTGGATCGGGTACAGCATCGAGCGCCGGATGAACCGCGATTCGTACATCGGGAGCTGGAACGACTTTGATACCTCCCAGCCGAGCCTCGGCGAAATAATTTACGGGAAGCGCGTCGTTCCGGGCACATCGACGGCGGACGGCAAGGTATCGAAGCAGGTTGCGCTGCTGTTTCGTGTCGATCCGAAAACGCACGCAATCGCAGCAACCGAGTTCAGCAATCTCTCTCACTCCGTCACACTGCACGCGCCACTGATATGGATCGGGCGGAGTGCGGACGCGCCGAGCCTCGATCTCGTCGAAGGATTTTACGCGCGGACGCACGCGACAGACGTAAAGAAGCATCTGTTGACGGCGATCGGCCTGCACGACTCGCGCAAGCTCGTCGTACCGTTCCTCGGCAAGGTCCTGAACGGCCAGGCCGCTGACGAAGTACGCGGCGCGGCCGCCTTCTGGCTCGGCCAGGGCGGCCCCGACGCGCTGGAATTACTGACGCACGCCGCTCGCAACGATCGTTCCGAAAGGGTTCGCGAAAAGGCTGTGTTTGCAATCAGCCTCATCAAGTCGCCGGCGGCGACCGACACGCTGATCGACCTGGCGGAACACGCGAATGATCGCGGCGTGCGCGAAAAAGCGCTTTTCTGGCTCGCGCAGGTGGCATCCAAAAAAGCCGTCGCAGCACTCGCCGGCGTCGCGCAGGACGATCCGGATGTCGACATCCGTAAAAAGGCAGTGTTCGCATTGTCCCGCCTGCCGGCGGATCAGGGCGTGCCGCGGCTGATCAAAATCGCGAAAACCAGCCGCAGCGTGGAAGTCCGCAAGCAGGCGATTTTCTGGCTCGGCCAGAGCGGCGATCCGCGCGCGGTACAGGTATTGGCGAAGATTGCGCGCGGCGACAGCAAACGCTGATAAGTCTCTGATTGTCGCAAGACACGGACGGCAAAAAAAGCGATAGAGCGAGATCGTAGCAGCAGACCCGCTTCAGCGAATCAGGCGGATGTTTCGCGGCGCACGGGCTCAAGTTCCAACAGATAACAGCCATCGTGCTCAAGCGTTGCCTGCGCGCGCAGCGAAATGTCATGGGCAAACCCCGGAAAGCCGGTGACGACGGTGTGGAATTCGCCGTTTTCACCGCCGGGATCGACGCCGAGCGCACGCAGCCGGTCGAGCAATTTCAAAGTCAGCGTGCGGCCGAGCCATTCGCGACCAAGGCTGGCGGCGTTGACTGTCACGATCATCGCCCGGCCGCCGCGCGCAATGAATTCTGCCGCGAGCGTTGCGGTCGGCTCGCCCCACAGCGGCTCGACCGCCGTAAGCCCCGCAGCGTGACACACTTTTTCCGCCCACTGCCGGTGCGTGTCCGGAAACACATCGCCGAACACGGCATGCGAAATATTCCAGCGCCGGGCCGACTCAAGCAGCGTTACGAAGGTCTGCTCATAATTCGTCCAGCTTG
>DASSOO010000182.1:0-5956 GCA_035700455.1 Gammaproteobacteria bacterium | reverse complement strand
ATCGCCGCGATCAAAAAGGCCGGCGGCGAAATCCTCTGCGGCGGCAACGCGCTTGACGGCGCCGGCTACTTCGTCGAACCCGTGATCGCGCGCGCGGAAAACGACTGGGACATCGTGCAGACCGAGACTTTCGCACCGATTCTATACGTGATGAGCTACGCCAAGCTCGAAGACGCAATCGCGATGCACAACAACGTTCCGCAGGGCCTATCGTCGGCGATGTTCACGACCGACCTGCGCCATGCCGAGTATTTCCTTTCCGCGCTCGGCAGCGACTGCGGCATTGCCAACATCAACATCGGCACGTCGGGCGCCGAAATCGGCGGCGCGTTCGGCGGCGAAAAGGAGACCGGCGGCGGACGCGAGTCCGGTTCCGACGCGTGGAAGCAATACATGCGCCGGCAGACCAACACGATCAACTGGAGCAGAGAGCTGCCGCTGGCCCAGGGTATCAAGTTCAACCTGATCTGAAGCGAAAGCGGGCATCGACAATGGCATCCGTCAACGGTACGGCAACGCCGGAACAACCGAGCGACGAACGCTTCGCGCGCGTGCAGCAGCTGGCACGCAGCGGACAACTGGTCGCTGCCCGGTCATTGTGCGAGGAGATACTGGCGACGCATCCGCGCCATACTGCCGCGCTCAATTTCCTCGCGATGCTCGCACTGCAGCAGGGCGATCTGCCCTACAGCGTAAAGTTGCTGCAGCAGGCGCTGGAGGTCGAGCCTGAGCGGGCGGCGCTGCATCGAAACCTGGCGCTGGCGTACGCGGCACAGCGCGACTGGAATGCCGCGGTCGCCGGGCTCGACCGGGCGCTCGCGCTGCAACCCGGCTTTGCGGCGGCACTGCTCGACAAGGGCGCGATGCTCGAACGTCTTAATCGTAGCGAAGAAGCGCTTGCAAACTTCTATGCCGCGTTGGAAGAAGCGCGCACGCAGGGTCTGTGGCTGCAAGCCGAGGCCACACCGCCGAACATTCGCAGCCTGCTCGCGCACGCCACTGTCACCGTACAGAATGCGCGTGCCGGTTTCATCGCCGAGAGGCTGCGGCCGGTGCGCGAACGCCATGGCGACGCGGCCCTCGCACGCGTCGACAAGTGCATCGATATTTACCTTGGCCGGCGCCCGCTCCAATACCTGCATCCGCAACAGCGGCCGACCTTCATGCTGTTCCCGGACATTCCGGCGCGGAACTTTTTCGACCGCGAGGAGTTCCCCGAGCTCGACGCGATTGAACAGGCCACGCCTGAAATCCAGGCCGAACTCGAGCAGGTCATGTCCGGCACGGAAGGTTTCCGCCCGTTTATCGAGATTCCCGACAGCCCCGGCGCCGAATATTGGCAAACGCTGAATCATTCGCCGAACTGGAACGCATTTTTCTTCTACCGCGACGGCGTGCGTTACGACGGCAACTGCCGCCGTTGTCCAAAGACGGCCGCCGCTCTCGACGCACTTGATCTGAGCCGAGTGCCCGAGCATTCCCCCGAAGCGCTGTTCTCGATTCTCACCCCAGGCACGCACATTCCGCCGCATACCGGGGTCACGAATACGCGGCTCGTCTGTCACCTGCCGTTGGTGATTCCGGGAAACGGCGCGCTCAAAGTCGCCGGTGAAGCCCGCGAGTGGTCCGAAGGCCGATGCATGATTTTCGATGATACCTTCGAGCACGAAGCGTGGAACGACAGCGACCGCACCCGCGTGGTGCTGATTTTCGACCTGTGGAATCCGTACCTGACACCGGCGGAACGCGAGGCCATCAGCGTCGCCGTGCAGGCAACGGGCCATTTCAACCGGCAGATGAATTCGCGGCGTGGATTCGCCGCAAAGCCGCAAGCGAGCGTCTGACGCTCTTCTGATACCGGAGCCTGAAGCGTGGCGCTTTGCCGAAACGGCGATCGCTACGGTTCCAAACTTCGTTCGACGTCGTCGATCGCCTCGAAGCGGTTCCGCTCGCGGTTCTTGCGCACCTTGCCCGCAGCAAACACGCGCCCGCTCATAAAGATGTAAACGCCGGGCGGAAGACACTGCGCCGCCGCAACCGCCCCGCCGATATTGAACACCGCGTCGCTCGCGCGGAACTTCGCCGGCGCAAGCGCACCGGTCAACACGACGGTCTTGCCGGAAATGGCTTGCAGCGCCGCCGCAGTCGCCGTCATCGTGTCGGTCCCGTGGGTAATCAGCACTTGCGTCTCGTTGCAACCTGCCACCGCATCCGCAATCGCCCGGCGATCGTCGTCGGTCAGCTCCAGGCTGTCCTTGCGGAACAGAGCGCGCACCTCGTAGTCGAACGTCACCCCCGCCTCTTTCAGAATCGCGCCGATCTGCGGCTCACCCACTTCGTAATTGCTTTGTGCATCGAAGTAGGTTTTATCGATCGTGCCGCCGGTGGTGAAGACCATTAACTTATTCATACGTTCCACTACTGCCGCGTCTAGTGCCTAGTGCCTAGTGCCTAGTGCCTAGGACTGAGTTAAGAAACGCTTCCTGGCGTTCACAGATGGGCGGGACTCTTTTTTGATCTGGGTGAATTCCCCTTCTGAGGAACCACGACGCGCAAACCACTTCAGCCTTTTACTCAGTCCCAGGCGCTCAGTCCTGGGCACTTTCTTAAAAAGGTCTGCCAAGATACAGATAAAACGCCGCCTGGTTGTTCTGCGACAGGCCAGTGCCGAGATACAGCGCGCCGATCGCCGTGTCGGCACCGACGAACAGCGAAGCACCGTAGCGCAGGCCGCTGAAGTAGTCGTGCCCGCGATCCTGCCAGACGTTGCCGGCCTCGAGGCTGCCGCCGATGTAGACGCCATTGCCGAGAACGCCCGGCAAGGTACCGACGCGATTGTAATAAATCAAGTGCGTCGCGAATGCCTCGTTGCCGCGCAGCTCGTCCTGGCGCAGACCGGACAGCGACAAAAAGCCGCCCAGCGTGAACTGGTCGTAGAACGGCACCTGCGTTCCCAGCGACGTACCGATGTCGGTGTTGATGAGAAAATTGTTGTCGCCGATGCTGAACGCCGCCCCGGCCGTCAGGCTGACCTTGTCGTAATTGAGGCGGCCGCCGAGACCGGGCCGTGCCGAGAAAGTGTACAGGTTAGCGTAGACACCTTCCGAAGGAAAATTGTAATTATTGAGCGTGTCGAACGCGAAACGGAATTCGTAGGCGCCGAAGCCATCATGCGCTGCCGGCAAAATCGAGTCGCCGACGTGCGGCGTCGTGTCGAATTTGCCGCGTGCCAACCCGAAACGTATTTCGCCCAGGTCGCCGATCTCGCGGCCGATGTCGAGTGCCGCCTGCAGCGTACGCACGTTGAATTCGGCGTCGCGAGTCGCGCCGGTAAACGTATAGAACGTGTGGTTGAGGTATTCAGCCGACGGTTCGACGAAAAATGGACTGCCGTAACCGAGTGGCTGATACAGCCCGGTGAATACGCGCCGGGTGCGGCCGACCTGCAGTGCGCTGTCCCACTCGCCGCCGAGATGGTTAACCGCCGGTTTGCGGTAGCCGAAACGCATGTTGTAGAAACTGTCGCCCTCAAAGTCGTCTTCGATATTCATACCGAACTCAAGATAATTCGGCTGCCAGTTCTTCTCCTTGACCCGTATGACGACGCCGGGTTTGCCGTCGTGGCGCACAATGCGCGCGTCAACCCGCTCGAACTCGCCGAGTTCGTACAGCCGGCGCACGTCGCGCTTGAGCTCCGTAAAGTGGAACGGTCTGCCGACGCGCGTGCGAATCTGGCTGCGGATGAGCGCCTTGGGCACGCGGCTGTTGCCCTCGATGTCGATGAATGCCAGGCGCTGCGGCATCGCCGGCATATGGCGCTGCTTCATGAGGTACTGCTGCCATACGGGTTCGGGTACCGCAAGCGGTTCCAGCGCCTTGCGCATCCGCACGGCAGCCGCACGTCCGGCTTTGATCGCCTGCGTCATCAGGTCGAAGTCGACCGCGGTCATACCGTCGAGATGCGGCTGGATAATGACATCGTGCGGACCGAGCTCGGCGAGGGACTGCGTAACATTCTGGCGTGTCAGCAGGTTGATGACCTGTACCGACAAGCCCAGCACGTTGCCGAGCGCCTTGGCATTGGCGAGCGGCGTCGACACATCGACTGCGATGATGATGTCGGCACCCATCTGCCGCGCGACATCTACGGGTAAGTTGCGAACGAGGCCGCCGTCGACGAGCAGGTGGCCCTGCATCTGTACCGGCGCATAGAAGCCCGGCACCGCCATGCTCGCGCGCATCGCTTCGGCAAGGTCGCCATGATCGAGCACGACCATCTCGCCGGTTTCGATATCGCTTGCGATGGCGCGAAACGGGATCGGCAGATCGCTGAAGTTGCGCGCCGGACGCGTGCGCAGCGTCAGCGCGTTCAGCAGTTCACGCGCGCTGTGGCCGCGCACCAGCCCGCGCGGGAAATAGAAACGGCCGTTTTCGTAGCCGAACTCGAGGCTGACGATATAGTCCGCCTGGCGCTCCTTGGTACGGTAGGCGAGCATCTGCCGCGGCCGGTTCTCGGCCATCGCGCGCTGCACCTGTGGATCTTCGAGTACTGCCTGCAGAAACTCCGGCGGCATCCCCGACGCGTACAGGCCGCCGATAATCGCGCCCATGCTGGTGCCCACGATGCAACTGATCGGCACGTGCAACGATTCCAGTACTTCGAGCACGCCAACGTGCGCCGCGCCGCGCGCACCGCCGCCGGACAACACCAGGCAGATTTTCGGCCGCTTGTGAATTGCGGCCGCGGCTGGCGGCTGCGCCGCCTGTGCCAAGGGGACGCCAATGGAGACCAGCAGACATAAAAGAACGATGCGCCAGCGCCGCGCTTTCAACTTTATATTTCCTTCCCTGTCGACAGACGCCGAATGCCAAAAATTGCTATGGTAGCCAACAGCGACGGCTGCCGGTAGCGCGCAGGCCGACGCAGATTGCGGGCGTCACTGTATTTTGATTTCATGCGCCCGCGGGAGTTCCGCCTTCCGTCCGGGCACGGATTGGTGTTTTAAGCATGTGGGCAGTTTACCGGGAAAATTCGGCGCGGCAGGCGCGCCGGTTCGCGTTTTTGCTGCTGCTGCCGCTCGCGGTGGCCGTGGCCGCGCCCGGCACGGCACCGCAGATCGACGTGCTTACCGTAGACGGTGCCATCGGGCCGGCGAGCAGCGAATATATTGAGGACGGACTTAAAGACGCCGCCGAGCAGCACGCCGCGGCGGTCGTGCTCAAGCTGGACACGCCAGGCGGCCTGGCCTCGTCAATGCGCGACATCATCAAGGCGATCCTCGCTTCGCCGGTGCCGGTGATCGGCTACGTCGCGCCCAGCGGCGCGCGTGCCGCCAGCGCCGGCACCTATATTCTGTACGCGACGCATATCGCGGCGATGGCCCCGGCGACCAACCTCGGCGCCGCGACGCCGGTGCCGCTGATGGGCAGCGAACCCGCACCCGGCGCACAGAACGGAAAGCAGGCTCAGCCGCAAATGAGCGCCGAAGACCGCAAGGTTCTCAACGATTCGGTGGCCTATATCCGCGGGCTGGCCAAAAAGCGCGGCCGCAATGCGGACTGGGCCGAAAAAGCGGTGCGCGAAGCCGCAAGCCTGCCGGCCGATACGGCGCTGGAAAAGCACGTCGTTGACCTGATCGCACCGTCGCTTCAGGCGCTCCTCACTGCCGTGGATGGTCGCGCGGTCGAACTGCCGCAGGGCATCGTCAAGCTGCACACCGCGAACGCCCAGGTGCGCACGATCGAGCCCGACTGGCGCATCAAGCTGCTCGAAGTCATCACCGACCCGACTCTCGCCTACCTGTTGTTTCTCGGCGGTATCGCGGGGCTGGCGATCGAAGCGACGCATCCCGGCGTAATCTTTCCCGGCGCAGCGGGTGCGATCTGCCTGTTCCTGGGGCTGTTCGGCTTCGGCATTCTGCCGGTCAACTACGCCGGCCTTGCGCTCATCCTGCTC
>DASSOO010000181.1:0-3688 GCA_035700455.1 Gammaproteobacteria bacterium | reverse complement strand
ACAGATTACTGTTTCATCAACTATACAAGTTTCATGAAACGTACGGATCGATTCGCCACTCTCGGATGGAGTACCGAATGAAACATTATCGCCGCGAGTAAGTACCTCGCGACCACCAGCACGGCGTGAATGCACACACGGTTTTCCGCCGTTCATGATTTCAGGACGGCAACCGCATCCACCGTTATGGCGTCATCATTGCTCGTCTGTTTTCACGAGCCTGCGTAACGGATTCATTACAACCCAGCGTTCAATTGAGATTCGCGATGCCCCATGTCCGGAAATGGGAGGCCTTGCTTGCCTCGCTCGGCGCCGAAGATGCCGTGCTGCTTTCGGTCAGTCCGTTTGATCCGGACGGGAATCATCGGGTCTATCGTCACCGCGACAAGGTCATCAAGGATCGTGATGGGCCGGCCCGACGAACGCAGCGATCGCAAATGGCGCCGAACGCTGGAAGAGGAATTCAGCATTCTGGCGGCATCCAGAGATATTTCAGCCGTGCCCGATCCCATCGCGTTCAAAAAAAACGGCACGGCGGCAATTCTGGTGCAGCGCTATGTCGACGGCGAGAATATTTCGTCCGTGATCGAACAGCGGCGTACGCTGCCATTGAAACTGCTGTTACTGGACCTGCCGCTCGTTCTGCTTCGCCTGTCGGCGAAACACATTTGTCATAACGACCCGGTCCGCGCAACATCCTGGTGTCCGGACCGGGCAACCTGTACCTGATCGATTTCGATCAGGCAGAACGGACGTCGGTCATCGAGGCACTGCTGCGAAACATCGGTCTGCTAAAGCGAGGTCACGTGAATAATTCACTGTTTACGCTGTTCAAGAGTACGGCGAAGGCGCGGCTGGGGCCGGCACGCACCAATCGGTTGCGCCGGCTGCTGGGCCGGGCAAACTCCAATCACGCCGGCATTCCGCCGCTGCCCCCGAACAGTTCTCCCCGCCTGCAACAATTGAATGAGGCCTGGCACATTGCGCAGGACTCGCGCGCCAGCTCTCCCGGCACGCCGGTCGCCTACTATTCATTGGCCGTCGACGATTTCTGTTTTCCCGGAGAACGGCCGTGGAGCGAACGCTGGGCTGTGTTGCGAACGCTCGCCGACTATGAAGGCAAACGCATCCTCGATCTGGGATGCAACATGGGGCTGCTGTCCTGCTTTCTGCTGAGCGAGGAACATGCAGCGGCAGCGCTGGCAATTGACGTCGATGCAGAAATATTGCGAGCGACCGGACACGTCGCCGGCGCATTCGGCGTCCAGCCCACGTACCGGCAGGTCGATCTCGACGACCCCGAGCCGTGGGAATCGCGGCTGCGCCCGTTCGCCACTGACGTCGTTTTTGCGCTGAACGTGCTGAACTGGGTGAAAAACCGCGACCGGCTGCTTCACTTTCTCGGGGAATGCAGGCAGGTCATATTCGAAGGACACGAATCCTTCGACGTGGAAAAGGCCCGTTTCGAAGCGGTGGGATTTTCGAACACCCGACTGGTGGCAATGACGGAACGCAGACGCCCGCTGATGATCTGTCAGAAATAGATCCGGATCCGATCCCGAAACCCGGACTCACGACGGCTGCGCCGGTGTCGCAGTCGCTCCGGCATCTTTCGCGTCGGCCAGTGCGCGTAATTCGATGGTGTATTCCTTTGCGTCTGAAACCTGCAGCACGCACACCGTCCCGTCCCATTTGTCAGTGGTTTTGACAAGGCGCTCCAGTTCCTTCCTGACCTCGTCCACCGGCACCGTGTAGTCGACGTAGAGATAGACTGACCCCAACAGATTGGCCGTTTTTTTTCGTCCAGTTCTGAAACGGGTGCTCAAGAAAATACGACAGCGGCAGCACCATGCGACGCAGATCCCAGATACGGACCACCACGTAGGTCATGTTGATTTCCTCGATCCATCCCCATTCACCCTCGACGATCACCGCGTCCTCGATGCGGATCGGCTGTGTGAGCGCGATCTCGATGCCGGCGTGCGAACGAAAGTTTGAGCAAGCGTCTCCACGCTTGCAGATGGGCAATGACTGTATATAATTACAGTATCGGAAGAATCCATGGAACTGCTTACGCTTCGCCAGTCCGCCATCCTCGATTGCATTCGCGACCACCTCGAGGCCACGGGCATGCCGCCGACGCGCGCCGAAATCTGCCGCGCAATGGGGTTTCGCTCACCCAATGCCGCGGAAGAACATCTGCGGGCGCTGGCACGCAAGGGTGTCATCGAAATGCTGCCCGGCACCTCGCGCGGCATTCGGCTTGCCGAAGCACCCGGCATCCCGGTCGTCGGACGCGTGGCGGCCGGCCAGCCGATGCTTGCCGTTCAGAACATCGACACACGCTATCGCATCGACCCGGCATTGTTCAGGCCGCGCGCCGATTATCTGCTGCGGGTAGTAGGCCAGAGTATGCGCGACGCCGGCATTCTTGACGGAGATCTGCTCGCCGTGCATCGCACACGGGAATTCAGGAACGGCCAGATCGTGGTGGCACGGCTGCATGACGAGGTGACAGTCAAACGCATCCGGCGCCGCCGCGGCATCGTGGAATTGCTGCCGGAAAATCCGGAGTTCCAGCCCATCATGGTCGATCTGCGGCGCGAGACGCTGGAAATCGAAGGCGTCGGAACAGGCGTTATCCGCAACGGCCAATTGCCATGAGCCTCCTCGATTCTGTTCTTGCGCGTCCTGACATCTGGCGCGGTGATCGGCTGGCAACAGCGTGCCGGCCAGGCGTGCCGACCGGTTACGCAGCGCTCGATGCAGAACTTCCCGGCGGCGGCTGGCCGGCAGGCGCGCTCACCGAACTGCTGCTCGATAATGAAGGTATCGGCGAGATGCAGCTTCTGATCCCGGCGCTGGCGCGGCTCTCCCGCAGCGGCAGGCCGATCGCCCTGATCGCCCCGCCCTATATTCCCTATGCGCCGGCGCTCGCCGCCGGTCTTGATCTTGCACAATTGATAGTCGTTACCTGCGCCGCCTTTCGGGAAACACTATGGACGGCCGGACAGATACTGCGTTCCGGTGCCTGTGGCGCGGTGCTCGCGTGGCTGTCAGCGGTGAAATACACCGAGCTGCGCCGCCTTCAGCTCGCCGCCGAGGAAGGCCGCACCGTCGCCGCGCTGTTCCGCACCACGCATGCCGCCGCACAAGCTTCACCCGCGCCGTTGCGGCTGGCGCTCGCGCCGGCCGGCGGGCAGCTCGCGATCGACATCATCAAGCGTCACGGGCCCCGGCTGCGGGCACCGTTGCGGATCGCCGTGACACGACCGGTTTCCGATTCCAATGTACTGGATAGCCTGCCACTTCCCGCGCCTGCCGCTGGAAACATTTCTACGCGCTCTGCCATCATCCGTTAACGCGTCTCGACCATTGGCGATCGTCGATGACGGCACGGTGCTGATGTGCAACCAACATGCGCAGGCGCGTGGCATCAGTCGCGGCATCAGTCTTTCCACCGCCTATGCTCTGGCGCCACAACTGGAAGCGAAAAGACGGGATCCGGCACTTGAAACCGCAACCATCGCGCGTCTCGCCGCATGGTGCGGACAGTTCACGCCCAACGTCGCGCTCGATATCACCGGCTTCTGCCTGCTCGATGTCAGCGGCAGTCTCAGGTTGTTTGGCGGAATCACATCCATCATCGGCGAACTGCGCAAAGGTTTTTCCGATCTCGGCTTCTCGG
>DASSOO010000180.1:0-2348 GCA_035700455.1 Gammaproteobacteria bacterium | reverse complement strand
TCCGGCGAACAGCTGATCACCGACATCCAGGTGAGCGGCAAATGAATCTGACGCCGCCTTCACGAGCGCGGCTCGACGCGGCGGCCGGCGCGCTCGACGACGTGCTGGCATTTTCGCGCCCGGCGGACAGCGTAATGAGCGCTCATTTCCGACATCATTCCGATCTCGGACAGCGCGACCGCGCGTTCATCGCCGAAGCGGTGTTCGGTGTATTGCGCCATCTGCGCACGATCGATGCGCTCGCGCCCGACGCTTCCTCGCGCCGCAAGCTGGTGGCGTTCCTCGTTCGTTTTGCCGGCATCAGCGTACGCCGGCTCGCGGCTGTTCTATCCGGCACCGAAATACAATGGGCGGAAACGCTCAAGGCGATCGACATCGCGGCGTTGCCACTGGCGGTGAAAGCCGAACTGCCCGACTGGCTGGTGGAACGCCTTGGCCGCGACAGGGACACGGCCGGCGTCCTGGCGCTGGGCCGCACGCTGCAGGAACCCGCGCCGCTCGATCTACGTGTCAATACGCTGAAAACCGATCGTGACACAGTGCTCGGACGCCTGGCATCGGATGGCATCACGGCACAGGCAACACCCTATTCGCCGGTCGGCGTGCGGCTTGCCGGCAAGCCGGCGATCAACCGTCATCCATTGTTTACGGAAGGCGCAATCGAAGTGCAGGACGAAGGCAGCCAGCTGCTGGCTTATCTGGTTGCGCCGCGGCGCCACGACCTGGTCGTCGATTTCTGCGCCGGTGCCGGTGGCAAAACGCTTGCACTCGGCGCGCTGATGCGGTCCCGCGGACGGCTGTATGCGTTCGACACGGCGTCGCGACGGCTCGAGCGTCTGCGGCCGCGGCTGGCGCGCTCGGGCCTGTCCAACGTCTTCCCGCATGTGATTTCGAGTGAGCACGACCAGCGCATCAGGCGCCTCACCGGCAAGATCGATCGCGTGCTGGTGGACGCGCCATGCAGTGGACTCGGCACGCTGCGGCGCAACCCCGATCTCAAGTGGCGACAATCACCGCAATCGATCGCGGAGCTCGTAAAAAAACAGGCGTCGATCCTGGCCGCCGCCGCCGCGCTGGTGAAGCCCGGCGGACGGCTGGTTTACGCGACCTGCAGCCTGCTGCCGGACGAAAATGCCGATATCATCGCCGCATTTCTGAATAATCGTCCGGAGTTTCGCGTCATCCGCTGCGGCGAAATCCTGCAACAGCAGCACATCACACTGGAATGCGGCGAATTTCTCGAACTCGATCCGTGCCGCCATAATACCGACGGATTTTTCGCCGCCGCGCTCCAGCACACGGCCTCAAACAAGGATGAACATGCACCAAAACCATAACCGCCAAGACATCAAGGCGCCAGGAAATGCTACAAAGGCCTTCTGACCGGGTTTTCCTTCGCGTTCCTGCGGTTGCAGTTGCTTCTTGCCCCGTTTTTTCCTGGCGACCGTGGCGCCTTGACGGTTCGCTTTTTGCGCTGTTACCGGTTTGCCTGCTGGTTTTCATTTTGCTTCCGTTACCGGCATACGGCGCCGACGCGCCGCCGCCGCTGCGTCCATTTCCGGCGCAGGGCACAGTGCAATATGCGTTCACCCCGGATGACGACGCGGCTGGGCTCATCATCCGCGCCATCGATCAGGCGCATCGCCGCATACTGGTGCAGGCGTACAGCTTCACCCATCGCGGCATTGCCCGTGCGTTGATTCGCGCGCACCGGCGCGGTGTTGATGTTACGGTGATTGCGGATGCGGAGCAGGCACGCACCATCTCGGCGCATGCACTCAAAATGCTGATCGATGGCGGCGTGCCGGTGTTGCTCGACGCCAGGCACGAAGCCGCTCATAACAAGGTAATCATAATCGATCCCGATGTTGCCGACTGCACGGTGATCACCGGCAGCTACAACTTCACCTACGCGGCGGAATACCGTAACGCCGAAAACGTGCTCGTCCTGCGCGACAACTCACCGCTGTGTGCAGCATACCGCGACAATTGGGAGCAGCACCGGGCGCACGCCCGGCATTACCGGCAATCGCGCTGAGCAGCCAAGCCGGGGGGCGACCCGGGCCGTGCGGCCGCATGCCGGGCCGGATTGCATCCATCCGGCCTTCCAGTCGGTGGTTTGCCCGCAATCAGTCTGTCTCGGGTGCGGTGGACTCGGCAAGCACCCGGCGCTGATTCTCGTAACCGGTTCCCGTGTAGCCTTCCAATTTCGCCGGCCAACTTGGCTGCGTCAGGAGCGCCGTAACACCATCCAGATCAACGGGTCTCGAGAAATAGTAGCCCTGGCCGAACTCGCAACCCATCGACTGAAGCTGTGCCACCTGCCCTGCGACTTCGGCCCCCTCGGC
>DASSOO010000179.1:0-12002 GCA_035700455.1 Gammaproteobacteria bacterium | reverse complement strand
CTGCGCCATGGTGCGGCCGAGAAAAATATGGTCTTCCTCGGTGATAAACGCGGACGGTCCGAAGGTGTTGCTCATGCCCCAATGCGAGATCATGCGGTGCGCCATCTGTGTCGCCTGCCTGAGGTCGTCGGCAGCGCCCGTGCTGACTTCGCCGAACACCAGCTTCTCCGCACTGCGGCCCGCGAGCATAACGCACAGCCGGTCGTGCAGGTAGCTCTGCTTCAGGTTGTAACGGTCGCGTTCGGGGACCTGCTGCGTGGCGCCCAATGCGCGGCCGCGCGGAATGATCGTGACACGGCTGACCGGATCGGTGTGCGGCAGCAGTGTCGCGACCAGTGCGTGTCCCGCCTCGTGGTACGCGATAACGCGTTTCTCGTCTTCGTCAATCAGTTCTTCGCGCTTGGCGCCGAGTGCGATGCGGAAATAGGCGTCGTCGAAATCGTCCATGTCGACCTGGTCTTCACGCTTGCGGCCGGCACGCATGGCGGCTTCGTTGACGAGATTGGCAAGGTCGGCGCCGGACATGCCGGCGGTGCGTCCCGCGAGCCCCGGAAAGTCTATCTCGCCCGCGAGCGGCAGCCGTCGCGCGTGGATTCTCAGGATCGCCTCGCGCGCCGCGCGGTTGGGCAGTTCCAGCGTGATCTTGCGGTCGAAGCGGCCGGGCCGGAGCAGCGCGGGATCCAGTACGTCGGGCCGGTTGGTGGCTGCCATGACCACCACCGTTTCGCGCGGCGCGAAACCGTCCATTTCCGAAAGGATCTGGTTCAGCGTCTGCTCGCGCTCGTCGTGGCCGCCGCCTAAGCCTGCGCCGCGCGCGCGGCCGATCGAATCGATCTCGTCGATAAAGATGATCGACGGCGCGTGATCCTTCGCCTGCTTGAACATGTCGCGCACGCGCGAAGCGCCGACGCCGACGAACATCTCGACAAACTCCGAGCCGCTGATACTGAAAAACGGTACCTGCGCTTCGCCGGCGACCGCCTTCGCGAGCATGGTCTTGCCGGTGCCGGGCGGTCCCATCAGCAGAATGCCTTTCGGCAGTTTCGCCCCCAGCTTGTGAAACCGTTCCGGTTCCTTCAGAAAATCGATGATTTCGGTGAGATCGCGCTTCGCGTTTTCGATGCCGGCGATGTCCTTCATCGTCACGCCAACAGCGATCTGGGTGACGCGCTTGGCGCGCGACTTGCCGAATCCGAACAGGCCTCCGTCCCCGCCGCCGCTGCCGATGTGTTCGCGCATCTTCTTCGAGCCCCACCAGAACAGCGCAATGATCAGGATCCACGGAATGATTCCGATCAGCAACTGCTCCCACAGGGACGTTTCCTGCGTGCGCGCACTGACCGTCACGTTGTGCGACTCGAGCAGACGCATCAACCGCGGGTCGTCTATCGGCGGCAGCGTAGTCGTAAACCTCACTGGCCCGTTCTTGTCCTCGGCTTTCAGCTCGCCGCTGACCCGCTGGCCCTCGATTGTGATGTCTTTGACTTTGTCGTCCTGTACTTGCTGCTTGAAGGCGGTATAGGAGAGCGACTGGGCGGCATTCGCGCGCTGCGCGTACTCGGCGTAGTACCAGACGCCGATGACGGCCGCGGCGATCAGCAGCCACCGTGCCCAGTACGACCACGATGGCTGGAAATTCTGTAAATCGGGCTGTGGGCGGCCGGGTGGCCGGCGATTGTCTGGCACGCCGAATTCCTTTTCAACGGTCGGGTCGCTCGGTGACGAAGAGCGGCACGTCAGGTGCAGTTTAACGCACATGCCGCGCACAATGCGTGCCCGGTCGCGCATGCCGGCAGTGAATTACACCCGTCCCGAGGGTTGATCCTCACACGGCGTGAGGTTTTGTCGCGGCGGCGTCCAGTTATGAGAATGCACGCCCGGGAAGTTCCGGAAGCAGCCGCCTATTGGTCCGGCGCCATGCCTTTTTCGCGCAACTGCTGCTTCGCGCCTTCCGACTTTTCGATCTCGATACCCATTGCGCTCATGACCTCCGGCGCCTTGGTGTACTGGATGTCGGCATAGGCGACGATCTGGACGCGGTTGCCCCAGGGATCGCGAAATTCCAGGAACCGTCCCGACGAGACAGGCACCGCCAGCTCTTTCAGCCTGGCGCGCACGGCGTCGCGGTCGTCGACCACCAGGCCGAAGTGGCGGTGGCCGTCGGGATTTTGCCGGTCGCCTTCAAACAGCGCAATGAACTGGTCGCCCATATCGATGAACGCGCGCCCGTCGCCGTGGCCGCGCAGGCGGATGTCGAACAAGCGGCCGTAGAATTCGAGTGCTTCGTCGATGTCGCCGACTTCGAGTGCAATGTGGTTCATGCCGACGAGGCGGGGGAGTTGGGGTGTGGTTATATCGGACATGGCTGGAGCCTCCTTGCTCTGGCCTCTTGTCCCTAAGGTAGCACGATCGGCGCCGGGCTGCCGCAGCCGCTGCAGGCTCGCCTGTGCCGCGCGCCAACCGCCCGGTTTTATCCGGCACTGCCGTGCCCGGCGTGGGCGAATGTGATTCAGCCGGCGGCAGCGGTTGCGCGTTCGGTCGTATTTGCAGCGGCGGCATCCGGCGTTTCCCCACGCTGCCGGTGCAACGCTGGATCGACGGCCGCAGCCATGGCATCCGCATCGGCAGTTCGGCCGAGAAACGTGCCGATCGCGGCCGCGGCTGCACGCGGATCTTTCAGCACGCCGTCGTAATCGACGAACAAGGTCCGCACGTTTTGTTGTTTAGCCAGCCATAACTCGATCTGGCGCAGTTGCTGCCGGAATACGGTGCGCAGCCTCGCGGGTGGCATCGGCGACGCGCCGTGTCCGAGACGTGTCAGCATCGCCTGTTGCGAACGCAGGACTTCGTCGAGGTCCCGGCGCATGAAGATCACGCGGTAGCAATGCTCGGGCGCCAGTGCAGGCAGCAATTGCGCGACGATCTTGACGCTTTTGCCCACAGCCTCCTTCAGCCATCCACGCTCCTTGTGCAACCGCGTAGCCGGCTCGTATTCGTAATAGCCGCGCGGATTGCCCGGGTCTGCCGTGCGTTTGCCGTCGGTCAGAACCGGCACGCCGCCGGCCGCGAGCATTTGCATCATCATCGACGTGCCGGTGCGCGGCAGACCGGAGACCACGGTGATGAACTGCCGACCGTCAGCCTTGTCCGCGCCGCGCACGGTCAGATGCTCGTGAAGTGCGGCGGGCGCAGCCGGTGCCGGAATCTGAGCCTGTTCGCCTTTTCTTTCGGCGCGGCGGCCGGCGCGGCGAATGTCCTGTGCCGTCCGCCGATGCGCTGCCGCCTTGTTTTCGTCACGCAGCCGCCGTTCGTACAGCTGCGCGAGACTCAGATGTGCGCGCCGGAAGTTGGGATTGATCGCGACTGCGACTTCCAGCGCGTTTGCGGCGTCGTCATAGCGTCGGAGACGTGCGAGCGCACGCCCGAGGACGTAGTGCGCCAGCGGTAAATGGTAGGTGAGGCTGACGGCGCGAATGGCTTCTTCGGCGGCGCGTGCCGCGCGGCCGCGGCCCAGCTGGCTGCGCGCGAGACCGAGATGCACGTGCGGGTTTTCGGGATCGACTGCGGCCGCTTTGCGGAAGGCGCACTCGGCGGCGGCATAGCACCGCAGCCTGAGATACGCTTCGCCGATCTGGACGTGCAGGCCCGGGCGCGCCGGCTCCGCCTGTTCGGCAGCGCGCAGGTGCGTCAGCGCCCCCTGGTAATCGCGTCCGGCCAGCTTTGCGTAGCCACGCAGGTATTCGATGTCGTAGGCCGATACGGTGGCGGCGCCGCGCAGCCGCAGCCATTCGCGGCGCTCATTATCGTCGAGTAAACCGGCAGCCGGCTTGTCGGCATTGCCGGCCTCGGCCCGGCGCTGGGCAAGTTTCGCATTCCAGGCCCGAAGTTTTTCACTTGCGTCGCGCGCCTGTTCGGTACGCCGCGCGTGCAATTGCTCGACCAGCACGCCGAGCGAGCGGGCCCAGTTCAGCGCTCGATAACACAATGCAAGCTGTACCCCGAATCGATGCTCATCCGGATATTGCGCGTACAGTTCTTCCAGAATCGGCGCGGCTTCGGCATGGCGGTCGCCGTCCATAAAGGCGCGCGCCAGGTTGTAGCGCAGTTCGCGGGCCGTGTCGGCGACGGCCTTTTCGCGATCGTCGTCGAGCCGCTCGATGTAGCCAAGCGCGACCAGTTGCGCCAGCGCCGCGCGCTCGGCGAGCGGGTCGCTTTGAATCTCGGCAGGGTGCATCGCGGCATCGCCGTCGATCGCGTCCCAGCTCGGCACGCTGCTGATGTCGGGCACGGCCTCGAACGCCTGCACCAACGGTTTGCCGTCCATATCGTCGCCGACTGGCAGGTCGAACAGCGTCAGCACCGTCGGGGTCACGTCCAGCAGGCAGGCGCCGTATACCAGTGCATCGCGCTTCACGCCCGGACCGGCCATCGCGAAGATGCCAAAATCGCGATGCTCGACAGCGGGCCCGGCGGGTTCGTTCGGAATCGACACAGGGCGGTTGTGGTCGGGGTGAAAGCCGTGGTCCGACACCAGGATGACGGTTGTATCGTCGCCGGCGAGTTCGAGCAAGCGCGCGAGCATCATGTCGTGGAACCGGTAGCCGCCCTGGACCACATCCTTGTACAGTTCGAAATCGCGCTCCGGAATATGCTGGCGCCGCGGCGGGTGGTATTTCATGAAGCCGTGGCAGAAATGGTCGATGGCATCGTAATACACCGCCATCAGATCCCACGGCTGGTTCTCCATCGCCCAGGTCGCGGCCGCGTGCACGCTCGATGCTTCGGCGAGCGTCTTCACCGCCATGCCGAGGCGCTTGTCGTTGCCCTGGTCGATTTCGGCGGCGCGCGGGATGAACGGCAGGATTTCGTCTGCCGTCAGTTCCTGTGGATGCAAGCGCAGGTTCGCAAACGTTTCCGCGAGCCGCGGCGGGTGTACGGTGCCGGGCGCGAGCGGCCAGGGTTTGTCGATCGGGCCGGCGGCGTGGTGATAATGGTTCGAAATCATTACGCCGTTGATCGGTTCGACCGGTGCGCTGGGCCACCACGCGATCACGTTCGACTTCAAACCGTTCTGGTTAAGGATGTTCCACAGCGCCTTGGTCTTGCGCGAGCGGCTCGACACCGGCCGTACCCCCGTGCCGTCGGCTGTCGGTTCGCTGAAACCGAGGATGCCGTGCTTGTACGGCCGTTTACCGGTCGCGATCGAAGTCCACAGCATCGGCGACAGCACCGGGTGCAGAGTAGCGAGGTTGCCCATCACTCCGCGCTCGATCAGGCTTTGCAGCGCCGGCATCTTACCGGCGTCCATAAGCGGGTTGATGACGCGCCAGTCGGCTGCATCCCAGCCGATCAGCAAAACTTTTTTGGCGAAGCGTGTCATGGCCGGTGCCTGTCGACTGTCGTACCCGTCTTCCGCGGGCCGCGTACTGCGTAACGAAACTTCTTATTGCGGCGGGTTCGCTTTCCGGTTGCGCAACCGCCGGCGCCGTAACGCGGCAATGCCGATCGCACCGAGGGCCATCAGCCCGAGACCCGACGGCTCCGGCGTCGAGATTCCGCGGTCGCCGACATGGATGCTGGTATTCGGTACCGATTCGAAAGCCCAGTCGATCAGGGTAATGGCATCGGTGCGTTTATCGGCGCCGACGTCAACCTTTAGATGCAGCCAGCCATAATGCGGCGCCGTGCCGCTGCCATTGCCGAGGTACGACACGCGGGCGGCTGCAAAGCCGGTGCCGAACTCGCCGTTTGAGACGTCGTTGTTGTCGATCCGTTGATGGGATCGGGCGATTCCGTATCCGGGGGACGTCAGCGCGGTGAAACTGAACTTGCTGTAACCGATGTTGGTCGATGCCGGGAAATTTCTGAGGAAGAAACCTGGATCGATGAGCGCAAGCGACCCTAAAGGGCTCAGGCCGGCAATGTCGGCCTGCGACGGTCCGGCGCCGGTGAAAGGACCGCCGGTGCTGTAGCTGCGGATGAACAGACTGACGCCGTTGCCGAACCCGCCCAGATTGATGGCAACGTCTTCGTCCGCGTCCGATACGCGGTGGAGCGTGATGTTGCGGATGCCGCTGTAAATGATCGAAGCGTCGGCTCCCGGCGCGAGCGCCAGCGCCGACCCGACCGCGGCGGTGTAGAGGGCGAGTTCGCCCAGGTGCCTGGCCGGGCCTTTAAGTTTCAGCGTGGCGCGTGCCGCCGTTGTGTATTGATCGAGATCGTGATCGAGTTGTTCGCTTGTGTTGTTCATGCCGGCCTCCTCGGCGGGATCGGCGCAGGCCGGCATCAGCGCACGATAGTGCTATCGACACGGGCAACGCCCTTGCGAGATTTCATGGCTCCGGCGCCAGGCGCATCGTTGGTCCGTCGCCGTGCGGGTACATAATCCCCAATGCAAGATGCATGCCACGCTGGGCAAACCGGTTATGACGGCAACCAGGGCAAACTCCGTGGCTGCTTGCGGGCGGAAAATGTCAAATTGCTCGACGGTAATCGGCAGGCGAGTGCAGGTGTCGGATTCCGAAGTGTGCGGAGGATGAGTTCCCTGGAGCGGAATGGCCGTGAACGCGTCGCTATTGCCGGCCGCAGGAATTTTTCCGCGCGCGGGACGTGCGCAGATACGTAAAGATATCCGACAGGCGAATGTCGGGTGGCGAGCAACGCCGCTGGAAGCGGCGGCGTGCTTGGCGATTAATGAAACGCCGGGATGCGAAAGCGCTTCAGCTGCCTAACGCCGACGGCCGCGCCCTTTCCTCGGGTTTTCTTCATTGACCTTCAGCAGGTTGCCGCGCAACGCGTGGCCGTTGAGCGCGGCCATGGCGGCGCGGGCTTCGTGGCCTTCCATTTCGACAAAGCCGAAGCCGCGGCAGGTGCCCTTGAAAACGTCGCGCGCGAGTTGCACGGAAAACACCTTGCCGTGCTGTGCGAACAGCCCGCGGACTTCGTCTTCGGTCGCATCGGGCGGCAAACTGCCGACAAACATTTTTTTCATAACTTGCTCCTTTTACTGGCGCGCCCGGCGGCGCTTTCCGGCTTGCCGCTTCCTCCCATGCGCCGCGGCCGGGCGCTCGCCGTGTGGATGCGGTTGCGCATGACGCGCCGCCCGCCTCGCGTGCGCGGCGGGCTGAGCCGGCGCCGCGTCAATTTGCGGGTCCGGTTCGAAGCCCGCGATCACGTTTTTCGGCAGTTCGCGTTTCAGCAGGCGCTCGATATCGGCAAGCAGTTTGCGCTCGTCCGCCGATACCAGCGAAACGGCTTCGCCGGCGCTACCCGCGCGGCCGGTGCGGCCGATGCGGTGCACGTAATCTTCCGGCACGTTCGGCAGCTCGAAGTTGACCACGTGCGGAAGCTGATCGATGTCGAGGCCGCGCGCGGCGATATCGGTCGCAACCAGCGCGCGCAGCCTGCCCTGCTTGAAGTCCGCGAGCGCGCGGGTGCGCGCGCCCTGGCTCTTGTTGCCGTGAATTGCGGCCGAGCCGATGCCGTCGCGGTCGAGTTGGTCGCTCAGACGGTTGGCGCCGTGCTTGGTGCGCGTGAACACCAGCACCTGGCGCCAGCCGCCGGCCTTGATGAGGTGCGCGAGCAGCGCGCGCTTGCGCGCCTTGTCCACCGGGTGAACGCGCTGCGCGATACGATCCGCCGTCAGCGTGCGCGGCGAGACATCGACGGTTACCGGCTGCCGCAAAAGGTCGCCCGCGAGTTTGCGGATGTCGGCCGAGAATGTCGCCGAAAACAGCAGGTTCTGGCGTGCCGCCGGCAGCAGGGCGAGGATGCGGCGAATGTCGCGGATGAAGCCCATGTCGAGCATGCGGTCGGCTTCGTCGAGCACCAGGATTTCGACATTGCCGAGGTCGACCGTACGCTGCTGCACGTGGTCGAGCAGGCGGCCGGGCGTGGCGATGACGATGTCGACGCCACGACGCAGGCGTTCAATCTGCGGATTGATGTTGACGCCGCCGAAAATGACCGCGCTCGTCAGCGGCAGATGGCGGCCGTAGATCTTGACGCTGTCGGCGACCTGCGCGGCGAGTTCACGCGTCGGCGTCAGGATCAGCGCGCGCACCGGCTTGCCGCGGCGCGGACCGGTATGCCGATCCGCGGCGAGGCGCTGCAGCAGCGGCAGCGTGAAACCGGCGGTCTTGCCGGTACCGGTTTGCGCAGCGGCGAGCAGGTCGCGGCCTTGCAGCACGACGGGGATGGCTTGCGCCTGCACCGGCGTCGGTTCGTCGTAACCCTGGTCGGCAACGGCGCGCAACAGTTCGGCCGCAAGGCCGAGCGATGTAAATGACATAGATTTTCCTGAATCCGCCCGCGCGGCGCGTCAGCGCCAGGCCGGTCCAGGCAGTGATGGTGATATTAGGAATCGGGATACGTAGAAGGTATGCCGCGACAGGTTTGCGAGACAACAGACCGGAAAGCGCCGCGACAAACTGGCGCGCAGTCTACGCGAATGGGGGCGAATTGGCCAGCAGTGGCGTTGCAGTCATCTGTCGTTCCGGCTCGGAAGCCGGAACCCAGTGGTCCCATGGGCGGTAAATTTGATGCGCCGTCGTGGTTAGCGCGGGATGCAGCGTAGCGAGATTACCCATTACGCCGCGTTCGATCAGCCCATGCAGCGCCGGTATCTTGCCAGCGTCAATCAGTGGGGTCCCAACCGACTGGCAGTACTCGTCTGGCACCCCGTCAATCGTGCCGGGGTGCGCGGCGTTCGCGGCGGCGGCGCAACGCCGCGATACCGGCAGCCCCCAGCGCCATCAGCGCCAGACCGGAAGGCTCCGGCACTGGATGGCCCTTGTCGCCGACGAGAATGGCTTTCCCTGGGACGGATTCATAGGCCCAATCCACCAGCGTTAAATCCTTGAACCACCCCTTATCTGTAGTGTCAATCTGGAAGTGCAACCAGCCGTAATTCGGGACATGGGAATCCTTGTCCGGAAACCGCATTCCGAGGTAGCCGCTACGGAACGTTCCGCCCGCTGGGCTATCGGATCGTCTGTCGGTCGGATAGCAGCTCTGGCTGACGGGGCAGCCTTGGCTCGACCGTAACTGATACCACATGATGAAGTAGGTGTTACTACTGTTGGGGGCGGCAGGGCCAAATTCGCGAGAACTCACAACCGAGCCCGGGGGAGAGATCATCTCGGGGCCTCTGATTAAAGCTTGGCTACCGGCGGACCTGTAGCCGCCCCGGCTCGTCAGATAGTTCGCGTTCCTTTCTGCGTACAGCTCTATGCCGACAGATCCGTATGCTGAGCGGGCGATATGGGCTATTGCCGACGCAGAGGTGTTGAGGCGAGCGCTGTCGAGTTGTGCTGTGACGTTTCGTATGCCGCTGTAGATGATCGACGCCTCCGCGGCGGGGGCGAGTGCAAGCGCCGAACTGGCGGCAGCAGTCAGTAGCGCCCTCTCGCTGAGGCGTTTGGCGGGGCTCTTGAGCTTCAGGGTTGCCCGAGCGGCAGTGGAATACGCGTCGAGGCTGGATGCGAGCGGTTGTCGGCTGTTCATCGCGTTGCTCCTTAAGGCGGACTGAAATTGTGTCCATCCTTGGAGCAGACGGCTTGATTCAGCCGCATGAATATCCAAGCAAACGCTGCGCCAGATTTGAAAGTCCGAGCATGTCAGTAGCTTATGAGGCCGGCAGGGAGGCGAGTTGGCCGGAACGTAAGTTTCTCCGACGGTGCAGGTGCTGTTTCCCGGCTGGCTATACAGCCCAATCCCGCGCCCGCGCCAGCGCATTCAGCCAGCGTTCGTACAAGGCTTGGCGTGCGGTATCCGGCATGTTCGGTTCGTAGCGTTGCATTGGCAGACGGTCGGCGAACGGCGCGGTGTTTACCGACCAGAAGCCGGTCGCGATGCCGGCAAGACAGGCGGCGCCGAGCGCGGTGACATCCGCGAGCGCCGGTACCTCGACCGGCACACCGAGCATGTCGGCCTGGAATTGCATCAGAAAGTTGTTCGCCGAGCCACCGCCGTCGCAGCGCAGTGCGGACAGGGCGACACCGGATTCGCGTTCCATCGCGAGCGTCAGGTCGCGGGTGCGGTAGGCGATGCTTTCGAGTACCGCGCGCGCGATCTCCGCGCGGCCGGTGCCGCGAGTGATGCCGACGAGCAGCCCGCGCGCATGCGCGTCCCAGTGCGGCGCGCCGAGACCGGCGAGAGCCGGCACAAAGTACACGCCGCCGTTGTTCGGTGCCGAGGCGGCGAGCGCTTCGGTTTCGGCGGCGTTCGCGATGATGCCGAGCCCGTCGCGCAGCCATTGCACCGCCGCGCCGGTAGTGAAGATTGCACCCTCGAGCGCGTATTGCGGCGCTTCGTCGCCGAGGTTGCAGGCACTGGTCGTCAGCAGCCGCTCGCGGCTGACGATGGCTTCTTCGCCGGTGTGCATCAGCAGAAACGAGCCGGTGCCGTAGGTGTTCTTGGCGAGCCCGGCGCGATGGCAGCCATGGCCGAACAGCGCCGCCTGCTGGTCGCCGGCGACGCCGGCAATCGGCGCGCGGATGCCGCACAGTACGGCGGGATCGGCTTCGCCGAAGACGTGCGCCGAAGGTTTGACGGCCGGCAGTACGGCGGCGGGTATATTAAAGAGTCGCAGCAGCTCCGCGTCCCAGCGGCGCGCACGAATGTCGTACAGGAGAGTGCGCGCGGCGTTGGTTTCGTCGCAAACGTGCGCCGCACCCCCGGTCAACCGCCACATGAGCCAACTGTCGATCGTGCCGAACGCGAGTTCGCCGCGCTCGGCGCGCGACCGCAAACCGTCATGCTGATCCAGCAGCCACGCCAGCTTGGTCGCGGAGAAATAGGGGTCGAGCACCAGCCCCGTTTTCTCGCGCACCAGCGTTTCGCATCCCTCGCGCTTCAGTCGCTCGCATGCGTCGGCCGTCCGCCGGTCCTGCCAGACGATCGCCGGCGCGACCGGCGCACCGCTCGCGCGATCCCACAGCACGGTCGTCTCGCGCTGATTGCTGATGCCGATCGCGTGGATGTCGTTCGGTGCGGCGCCGGCCTGTTCGAGTGCGGCAGCGGCTGTGGTTACGGTAACGGCGATGATTTCTTCGGCGTCGTGCTCGACCCAGCCCGGCTGCGGATAATGTTGCGTGAATTCCGAGTAATTGCGCGCACGCACTTCTCCGTCGCGATCGAAAACAAGCACGGTTGTACCGGTTGTGCCCTGGTCGATTGCGAGGATGAAACTCATGGCGCGGCCTTGCGCCGCGCGCCGAAGATCGCGGTACCGATGCGCACGATGGTTGCACCTTCCGCAATCGCCGCTTCGAAATCGCCGGACATCCCCATCGACAGCGTGTCGAGCTCATGCCCGGCACCGCGCAGGCGGCGGAAAAGACCGGCGAGTGTATGAAAAGCCGCGCGCTGCTTTGCGAAATCGTCGACGGGTGCGGGAATCGTCATCAGCCCGCGTAACCTGAGGCGCGGCATTTCGGCGATGGCCGCGGCCAGTGCATCGGCTTCATCGGGCGCAATGCCGGCCTTGCTTGCCTCGCCGCTGACATTGACCTGGATGCAGACATTGAGCGGCGGCAGCGACGCCGGCCGTTGCGCATCGAGGCGCTGCGCGATCTTCGCACGCTCCACCGTGTGTACCCAGCTAAAGTGTTCGGCGATCGCGCGCGTCTTGTTCGACTGGATCGCGCCGATGAAATGCCAATTGAGTTTGCGCGCTTCCAGCGTCGCGATCTTCGCGAGCGCTTCCTGCAGGTAGTTTTCGCCGAAATCCGCCTGCCCGGCATCGGCCGCCGCGGCGATCGCCGACGGCGGTTGCTGCTTGCTGACGGCCAGCACGCACACGTCCGCCGGATTGCGGCCAAACCGTTCGGCGGCTTGCTTTACCGCTTGTCGGACGGCTTCAAGCTTGGCGGCGATGTCCGCGCTCGGCATTGGGCATAATTCGCTTTCGTTGGTTTTTCCATCATAGCAATCGGCGGGGACCGCTTGCATGGGCGCCGCGTTTCGCGCAATGATGGCACGCGCCAGGGAGGGCGGCCAGA
>DASSOO010000178.1:0-3356 GCA_035700455.1 Gammaproteobacteria bacterium | reverse complement strand
TGACGCCGCTGCCGATGTAGTGCGCTTCGTAGCCAAGCACATCGTGCGTCTCGGGGTCGATTAGCGGGTCGCCGCGTCGCAGGATCGCCCAATCGTTGCCGTCGCCCGGCTTCAGGCCGCGCACGAAGACTTTCTCGCCCTTGCCCGCCAGGGGCCGGCCGTCGGAGGTCGTGAGCAGGTAAGGCGCGGTCTTCAGTTCATCCTCGCCGATGATGCTCGAGCGGCCGAGGAAAGCCTTGATGGCCGACAATGGAATTGTCGGAATCGCCTGCTTGATCGGCGTTTTGCGCACCCGTGGCTGCAGATGCTCCGTCGGCACGCTCGGCGCCAGCGTAAGTTGCGGGCGGCCGTTGACCCAGCGCAGCACGATCACGTCGCCCGGGTAAATCAGGTGCGGATTGCGAATCTGCGGATTGACGTACCAGATGTCCGGCCACAGCCACGGGCTCTTGAGAAAGTGCTTTGAAATATCCCACAACGTATCGCCTTTTTTGACGACATAACGCGTGGGATGGCCGGGCTTCAGTTCCGGCGCGGGTTTGGGTTGCGGCGCGGGTTCGGCCGGTGCCGGCTGCACCGGATCGGGCGCAGGCGCGGGCGCAGGAGGCGGCGTGGCGCAGCCGCCGACGAGCAGCACGGCGGCAACTCCGGCCGCAAGGGCGTAATCCCGGATCGGGCGGGGTGCGGGCATGCATTGAACTCCCTGCTGTTTTTCGATCGGCGGCCGGCTTTTGATAACGTTATTCGGGCTGACCCGTTGCCGGTAACATTATAGTATCATCATTGTTTTAGCAGCATTTTGTACGTCTGTACATGAAAACCGACCGTCAAACGCCATGACCATACGCGACATTCTGCACTATCCCGACCCGCGCCTGCGACGGCGCGCAGAGCCGGTCGCCGTTGTCGATGACGACGTGCGGCGCCTGATCGCGGACATGTTCGAGACCATGTACGCGGCACCGGGCATCGGTCTCGCCGCGACCCAGGTCAACGTCACCCAGCGCGTAATCGTCATCGACGTCTCCGAACACGCCGACACGCCGCGCGCCTTCGTCAATCCGGAAATCCTCGAACTTGGCGGCGAGATCGAGCGCGGCCAGGAGGGCTGCCTGTCGGTGCCCGACGTGTACGAGGAAGTCGACCGGCATACCTGGGCGCGAGTGCGCGCAGTCGACCCGGCGGACGGCCAGGCGATCGAATTCGAGGCCGAAGGTTTGCTCGCGATCTGTATCCAGCACGAGATCGATCATCTCGACGGCAAGTTGTTTATCGACTACCTGTCGGAACTCAAGCGCAACCGCATTCGCAAGCGCATCGAAAAGGAGCAGCGCCAGGCGCAGGCAGACCATTACGAGAGCCTGCCGGCGCTCTAGGTGACAGGTTATGGGTTATAGGTAAGAGGGCGCCTCGTCCCTTTTGCCCGCAAGCAATGAGCGCGCCTTCGTGACGACCGACTCTTCCTCTTCACCCACTACCCATAACCCATTACCCATTACCTCTCGCACCTCACTTCGCCTCGTCTTCGCCGGCACGCCGGCCTTCGCGGTGCCGGCGCTGGAGGCGCTGATCGCCTCGCCGCATACCGTCGCCGCCGTTTACACGCAGCCCGACCGACCCGCGGGGCGCGGCCGCAAGCTGGCCGCTTCGCCGGTCAAGCAGCGTGCGCTGGCGGCGGATTTGCCTGTCTGCCAGCCGGAAAGCCTGAAAAGCACGGCGGCGCGCGACGAACTCGCGGCGTGGCGGCCGGATGTCATGGTGGTGGTTGCTTATGGGTTGATCCTGCCGCGTGAAGTACTGGCGATTCCGCGGCTCGGCTGCGTCAACATCCACGCTTCGCTGTTGCCGCGCTGGCGCGGCGCGGCGCCGATCCAGCGTGCCATTCTCGCCGGCGACGCCGAAACCGGCGTCAGCATCATGCAAATGGACGCCGGACTCGATACCGGCCCGGTCATCGCGCAGGCAAAAACGCCGATTGCCCCCGGCGATACCGCCGCGAGTCTGCACGACCGGCTCGCGGCGCTTGGTGCCGAGAGCTTGCTGGCGGCGCTGAACGCCCTTGCAGGGAACGAGGCGCAGCCGCGACCGCAGTCGACGGCAGACGTGACCTACGCGGCCAAACTCGACAAAGCCGAAGCGCGGCTCGACTGGCGCGAGCCGGCGGTGGCGCTCGCCCGCCGCGTGCGCGCATTCAATCCCTGGCCGGTTGCGGAGACGCAGCTCGAGGGCAAGCAGTTGCGAGTGTGGGCGGCCGAGGCGCTGGCCGTGCCGGTAACGGCGGCGCCGGGCACGGTGGTCGCCGCGGACGAAAATGGAATCGATGTCGCCACCGGCGATGGCCTGCTCCGGCTTCTTGCCGTGCAGCGGCCAGGCGGACGGGTAATGGACGCGGCGGCATTCTCCCGCGGCACGCCGCTCGCCGGCCGGACCCTGGCTTGAACGCGCGCAGCCTCGCCGCGACCGCGGTCGCGGCGGTGACCGGCCGCGGCGTGTCGCTCGACGACGCCCTGCCGGCGGCATTGGCGCGGCTCGAACGGCCGGCGGACGCGGGCCTCGTGCGCGAGCTGGCGTACGGCGCGTTGCGCTGGCGGTTCCGTTATGAACCTCTCCTCGCCGCGCTGCTCGCGCGGCCGCTCAAGGCGCGCGACGCCGACATCCACGCACTGCTTCTCGTAGGGCTGTATCAACTGCTGGAAATGCGCGTACCCGATCACGCCGCCGTTGGCGAAACGGTCGGCGGAGCGGCAGCGCTCGGCAAGGGCTGGGCGCGCGGCCTGGTCAACGCGACGCTGCGCAATTTCCTGCGCGACCGCGACGCGCTGCTGGCGCGGGCCGACGCCGATCCGGCCGTGCGCCACGCGCATCCGGCGTGGCTTGCGGCGCGGTTCGCGGCGGACTGGCCAACCGACTGGGAGGCGATGCTCGCCGCGAATAATGCGCGCGCTCCGATGACGCTGCGCGTCAATACGCGGCGCAGTTCGCGCGAGGCGCTTCGCGAAATGCTGGCGCGCGCGGATATCCAGGCCGAACCGGTAGCGGTCGCAACCGACGCGCTGAGCCTGGCGGCGCCGGTCGACGTCGCCGCGCTGCCGGGCTTCGACGCCGGGCTCGTTTCGGTTCAGGACGCGGCCGCGCAGCTCGCCGCGGATGCCGTCGACGCGCATCCCGGCATGCGCGTGCTGGATGCGTGCGCCGCTCCCGGGGGCAAAACCGGCCACCTGCTCGAGCGGACGCCGGAACTTGGCGCGCTCGTCGCAGTCGATCAATCCGAGACACGACTGACGCGGGTGCGCGATAATCTCGACCGGCTCGGGCTCGATGCGACATTGGTGGCGGCGGACGCCGGCACGCCGTCG
>DASSOO010000177.1:0-3142 GCA_035700455.1 Gammaproteobacteria bacterium | reverse complement strand
CTGTGGATTGTCATCGCGGCGACGCAGACGGGCGTGTACGGCACCGTCGCGATCGCGGGTGGCGAAGCGCGCCTGTGGCTGGCGGGCAATGCGACCGCGACGGCATTGGCAGGTCGCGTGGTCGGTTCCGTGTTGTTTATTGCCGCGATCTTCGCCGCATTCGAAGGTTGGCGCGGATTGTAATGCCGGGAGCGGAAGAAGCCGGCGGACGCGGACAAGCTGTCACGTTTCGTTCGTCATCGGCAGCCTGCTTGCCGCGACTCGCTTGCGACGCGTGAACGCCGTGCTGCTCCGTCTTTTCAGCTTGCCCTTGGTCGCGTGAAGCGAAACCGCGGTGGTGCGTGCCTGGCGAGCGTCACACTTTCTTGTAAAGATCGGCACCCGCTGTAGCGAATTCCACCGCCTTTTCCTTGAGGCCTTCCTCAAGCGCCGTATCCTCGGCCAGTCCGCGCGACTTGGCGTAGTCGCGCACGTCCTGCGTGATTTTCATGGAGCAGAAGTGCGGGCCGCACATCGAGCAGAAGTGCGCCAGCTTGTGCGCTTCTTTCGGTAAAGTCTCGTCATGAAACTCGCGCGCGCGTTCCGGGTCCAGGCTTAAGTTGAACTGATCTTCCCAGCGGAACTCGAAGCGCGCTTTCGAGACGGCGTTGTCGCGCACCTGCGCACCGGGGTGGCCTTTGGCGAGATCGGCCGCGTGGGCGGCGATTTTGTAGGTGACGATGCCGTCGCGCACGTCGTCTTTGTCCGGCAGCCCGAGATGTTCCTTGGGCGTCACGTAGCACAGCATCGCGGTGCCGTACCAGCCGATCTGCGCGGCACCGATTGCCGAGGTGATGTGATCGTAAGCCGGTGCAATGTCGGTCGTCAGCGGCCCGAGCGTATAGAACGGCGCCTCAAAGCAGTCCGTCAGCTCCTTGTCCATGTTCTCCTTGATGAGCTGCATCGGCACGTGGCCGGGGCCTTCGATCATGACCTGCACGTCGTGTTCCCACGCGATCTTCGTCAGTTCACCAAGCGTTTCGAGTTCCGCAAACTGTGCTTCGTCGTTCGCGTCGGCGATGCAGCCGGGACGCAGGCCGTCGCCGAGCGAGAACGATACGTCGTAGGCCTGCATGATTTCGCAGATTTCGCGAAAGTGCGTGTAGAGGAAGCTTTCTTCGTGATGCGCAAGGCACCACTTCGCCATGATCGAACCGCCGCGCGAGACGATGCCGGTGATGCGGTCGGCCGTCAGCGGCACATAGCGCAGCAACACACCGGCATGAATCGTAAAATAGTCGACGCCCTGTTCGGCCTGTTCGATCAGCGTGTCGCGGTACATCTCCCAGGTCAGCTCTTCGGCCTTGCCGTCGACTTTTTCCAGCGCCTGATAGATCGGCACGGTGCCGATCGGCACCGGCGAGTTGCGGATGATCCATTCGCGCGTTTCGTGGATGTTTTTGCCGGTGGAAAGATCCATCACCGTATCGGCGCCCCAGCGCGCCGCCCACACCATCTTTTCGACTTCTTCGGCGATCGACGAGGTGACCGCCGAATTGCCGATGTTGGCGTTGATCTTGACGCGGAAGTTGCGGCCGATGATCGTCGGTTCGAGCTCGGGGTGGTTAACGTTCGCGGGAATGATCGCGCGGCCGCGCGCGATTTCGTCGCGCACGAATTCCGGCGTGACTTCGTCCGGCAACACCGCACCGAAGCTCTGACCGCGGTGGCGGCGCAAGAGCCCCGCCTCCTGATAGGCCGTGCGCATCTCCGCGAGGCGCGCGTTTTCGCGTACCGCGACGAATTCCATTTCCGGCGTCACGATGCCGCGGCGTGCGTAGTGCATCTGGCTGACGTTCGCACCCTTGCATGCGCGTCGCGGCGGACGCACGTTCGGGAAACGCAGGTTCGCGAGGCTCGCGTCGGCGGCGCGCTCGCGGCCATACGTGGAAGTCTGGTCGCCGAGCCGTTCGCTGTCGCCGCGCGCTTCAATCCATGCAGCGCGCAGCGCCGGCAGGCCCTTTGTGAGGTCAATTTTTGCCTCGGGATCTGAATACGGTCCGGAGGTGTCATGGAGCACGATCGGCGGATTTTCGGCGACGCCGAACATGCCAGGCGTTGGCGATTGCGCGGCTTCGCGCATCGGTACGCGCAAGCCGTTCGGCGTTTCGACGTAAACCTTGCGCGAGCCAGGCACAGGGCGGGTGACGTCCTGCGACAGCCGCGTCGTCTCCTTGATGAGATCCTTTGGAATTGCGTTCATGGCTTGTCCGGTGATGCAGCTCGCGGCAGCGCGGGCGCGGATGACTTGAAAGAATCCAATAAACAAATTGTAACGAAATTGGCTGGCCGGCGCCGGCCGAAGTCGCCGCAAATCCGCGGTGGAGTCGACGTTCCGGAAACTCAGTGCGAGAGTTTGCGCGGCGGCGGCAGACTACGGCCGCCGTCGATGAGTTTGTCGGCTGGCAGGATGACGCGTGTCACCGGTTCGGGCTGGAGGGTAACGTGATGGATACCGTATTTCTCGCCGAGGTGTTCCTGCAAGCGCCCGAGCAGCAGTTCCCAGCCGGCCAGGTCGCGCACCATGACGTGGGCCGACAGCGCGACGTTACCGGAGGAGACGGTCCAGACATGCAAATCATGGACCGACAGCACACCGTCGACGCCGGCCAGGCTGGTGCCGATCTCGGTCAGTCCAAGGCCCCTCGGGACGCCTTCCATCATGACGTTCAGCGCCTCGTTGAGCAGCCGGAGGCTCGAGACGAGAATCAACACGTTGATTGCGAGCGACAGGATCGGGTCGACCAGATTCCAGCCGCCGAAGTAGATGACGAAACCGGAAATCAGCACTGCAGCCGCGGCCAGCAGATCGCCGAACACGTGAATCAGCGCGGCGCGCACGTTCAGCGATTCGCCGCTCGCGTGCAGGATGCGCACGATCCAGATGTTGACGACGAGCCCGGCGGCGGCGACGACGATGACGGTAAGCCCGTGCACCTCGGGGGGATGGCGCAGGCGGGCGACGGCTTCGTAGGTGATCGCGCCGACTACCGCGAGCATCAGCAGCGCGTTGATCAGCGCGGCCAGCACCTCGGCGCGGCCGAAGCCGAAGGAATGCCGCTCCGACGGCGGCCGCTCCGCAACCCACGCGCCGAGGCCGGCG
>DASSOO010000176.1:0-3992 GCA_035700455.1 Gammaproteobacteria bacterium | reverse complement strand
AGCTGCAGGTCCGTTTTAGCGAGCTGACGAATCGGTAAAACGCTGACGAGCAACGCGGTGAACAGTACCGCGGCCAACGCGAATAACCCGACACGCCAATCGAGCGTCATGTTAAAAATGCTGTTGCCTGCACCGAGCGCGGAGCCGGCGAGAAAATGAAGCGCCAGCCATGCGAGCGCCACGCCGCCCAGGCCGGCGGGTACCGTAAGGCAGAGGGCTTCCCCGAGCAGTTGCCTGCCGAGTGTGACGCGCGACGCACCCAGCGCGCTCCGCATCGCCATCTCGTGGCTGCGGCCAAGAACCCGAGACAGCAAAAGGTTGGCGACATTGACGCAGGTAATCAGCAGAATCAGCAAAACCGCGCCTTGCAGCAACCAAAGTGTGGCGGGGCGATCGCCGAGCAGGTCTTGCCGGTACGGTTGGACCTGCATGGCGAAGCCGTACTTTTGCAGCAGCGCTTTATTGATCAAATCGCCATCTGCGGTCTTATACGGGATATGAGCAGTCAACCACGTGCCGATCGCCTGTCGAACCCGCTCCCTGGCACCATTCACGTTGACGCTTGGCTTGAGCCAGCCGATCAGGCTTCCATCGAGCGAGAAAAAGTGCTGCGGCGCAAAGTCATCAGGGGCTATCGTCACTGGCGCCCATAACGCCGCCTCCCGGTCGGGGAACGCGAAGCCTTTCGGCATGACGCCGATGATGTCGTAGGGTTCGCCGTTGAATCTAACCGTCTTGCCGATCACGCCAGGATCGGCACCGAAGCTGCCGCGCCACAGCCCATAGCTGATGACCGCAACATGGTTGTGTCCCTGATGCATGTTCGCGTCGGTGAACGTACGCCCGAGCAGCGGCTGGACACCCAGCACACGAAAAAGCGAGGCGGATACCGCGTACGCGAGGACCTCTTGGGCGCGACCGCCCACCTGCAGGTTGTACTGGTCGCCCCAATACATGGCAACTGCAGTAAAGGCGTTCGAATGCTCGCGAATGACCTGGTACATCGGCATAGACACCGGCATGTCGCCGGGCATCAGTTTCGGCATCTCGACGCTTATTTTCGCCAGGCCGCCGTGCGGATACGGGAGCGGCTTCAGCAGATAACCGCTCAGCAGACTGAACACCGCGGTGTTGGCCCCGATTCCGAGTGCGAGCGTGAGAATGGCCGCGACAGCGAAACCGGGCTTGGCCGCGAGTTGACGCAAGCCGAAGCGGAGATCCTGGAAAAAGCTGCTCATGTGTACCCCTTACTGCTCCACGATCGCCACGGCCGGATCGAGCTTCGCTGCGCGCCGCGCGGGTAGATAACAGGCGAGCAGCGTGATGACGGCCATGACGAGTGCAGTGCCGGCCAGAGCCGACGGGTCGAATGGCATGACGCCGAACAGGCGGGCGGACAGCAGGTAACCCATCACCACCGCGATCGTAAGGCCGACCGCGAGCCCGATCGCGAGCAACGTGATCCCGTCTCTCAACACCAACCAGAGCAGGTCCGACGGTAACGCGCCGAGTGCGAGACGCACACCGCATTCGGTGGTGCGCTGGCCGACCGCGTAGCTCATGACGCCATACACGCCGATGACCGCAAGTGCCAACGCAATCGCACCGAATGCGAGAATCAGGATCATCAGCGACTGCCGATCCTTTAAATAATGCGCGACCCGATCCTGCATACTTTCGAAGTGCGTGATCGTCGCGCCGGTATTCATTTGGCTCACAAGCGTTTTCAGCGGCGTGACCAGCGCGTAAGGCGGCAGCGTCGTGTGCACGACCAGCCCCATTGCCATACCAAAACGCGCCCCCATTGCGAGATACTGAAACGACTGGTCGAAAGGAATATAGGCTGTGCCCATACGATTGACCGGGTGAGTCAAATCCTCCGATCGCATGGCGGAAACAACGCCGATGATCGTGCGCTTTTGACCCAAATCGATGACGCGGCCGACAGGATTCTGGTGCGGGAAAGCTTGCCGCGCGAGTACTTCATCCACTACCACGACCGGCCGGCTGTGCGCGGTATCTTGCGCATCGAACAAGCGGCCGCGCAGCAAGCGCAAGCCGAACACCTTGAACGAACTGGGGTCGGCGATTTGGTTCCAGGCGTACGCTTTGAAATCCGGCCGGCCTTGGACGCTGTAGTCACCGTTGGAACCGTAATCGAGTGGTAGCTGCCACACGAATCCTGCGTCCTCTGCGCCCGGCAGTGCGCTTGCCCGTTGCTGAAGTTGTTGAAAAAAGGCGGCGATTGCCTTACCGCCACCCTGCGGCGGCGCGGCCACCTGTGCGGTCAGCACGTGATCGATCCGGAATCCTGGGTCGACGGCATTCAGTTCGATAAAGCTATGCACCAGCAGACCGGCACCCGCGAGCAGCGCCGCCGCGATCGCCATTTCGGTGGTCGCCAGCACGGCGCGAAGACGGCGTGCGCCGCGTCCGCCACCGACGCTGCGGCCGCCTTCCTGCAAAATGCTCTGTAAATCCGTGCGGCTGAAGTGGCGGATCGGTAGCAAGCTGATGACCAGCGCCACGAGTACAATCGCACTGAACGTGAACAGGCCGACGCGCCAGTCCGGAGCAATGGTAAAAATGCCGCCCTGGCCGAGCCCCAGTTGTGCGACAAAACTGAGCGCCCACCAACCCAGTCCCAAGCCGATCAGCCCCCCCGGCAGAGCCAGGCACAAGCCTTCAATTAATAACTGTCGCGTGAGCATTCCGCGCGTCGCACCCAAGGTGCTGCGCATCGCGAGTTCATGCGTGCGCCCGAGAATACGCGCGAGCAGGAGGTTCGCGACATTGACGCAAGCAATCAACAGTACCAGCAACACCGCTGCCTGCAACAGATACAACATTGCGTCGCGATCGCCGACCAGCGCGTCACGATAAGAACGTGCATTCCAATCGAGCCCGATTTGCTTTTGCGTTTCCTGCATACTCGCGCTGGCGGCAATCACCTTATCGAGCACGACTCTGAGGCGGGCGCTCGCCTGTTGGAGGCTGACGCCTGGCTTCAGCCGCGCGATAACCGGCGAATTCTGGCTGCGGCGACTTGCTTCCGATTTCATGTCGGCCGTCATCACGTACGGGGTCCACAACGCCGCAAGGCTTTTGCCGATAGCGATACCGAAATCCGGAGGCATCACGCCGATAATGGTGTATGGCTTGCCATTCATTTGAATGGCCTGACCGATAACGCCGGTATCTGTACCAAAAAGCTGCTGCCAGAATGCGTAGCTTAGGACCACGACATGGCCGCGCCCCGGTTGCTGTGCGTTCGCCGAGTAGACATGGCCGAGCCACGGCTTGACGCCCAGCGTGTCGAACAGTGAAGCGGTCGCGGCAAGTGCCTGTACCCGCTGAGTCTGACCGTTCGCTTGCACGGCATAGCTCCGCCATGTGTACGCGCCGATCGACGAAAACACATCACGCGTGTTTTGTCTGATACTCAGGTAATTCGGCACTGACAGCGGCGCGTGCAGAATCTGCCCCTTTATCTGGTGCTCGCTGACCTGCACCAGTTGGTCGCCGTTCGGATATGGCAGCGGCTTGAGCAGGTAGCCGTTGAGCACGCTGAACACGGCGGTATTCGCGCCGATGCCGAGCGCGAGCGTAAGGATTGCCGCAACCGCAAAGCCGGGCTTAGCAGCAAGCTGGCGGATACCGTAGCGCAGATCCTGGAGAAGCCCGTCCATTTACTAACCCTCTTTCGTTTGCCGGAAATTGTTTCCCGGCCTTTCACCTGATCGGAACGCGTCGGTTGTAACGACCTACATGGGTTCTTTTGCGGGTGCGGGGAGCATATCCGCGGTAATGTTCTCGTCGACGATCTGGCCGTCGAAGAGCTGGATCGTGCGCGCGGCGCGGGTGGCGTAACGCGGATCGTGTGTGACCATGCAGATGGTCGCGCCTCCGGCATGGAGTTCGTCCATCAGTGTCATTACCGCGTCGCCGCTGGCGGAATCGAGGTTACCGGTCGGTTCGTCGGCGAGCAGGAT